>JAISRU010000230.1 GCA_031273515.1 Bacteroidales bacterium
ATTACCTGCGGGTGAAGAAATTATTACACAGAGTTTCACAGAGAAGACACAAGGTTCCACAGAGGGTTTTCTCTGTATTCTCTGTAACTTCTCTGTGTTCTCTGTGTAACTTTTTTCCTCGTCGCTTTGCGCAATTCTCAATTTTCAATTTTCAATTTTCAATTTTCAATTATTTAGTCCACCACATTATCGAGGAGGGCGGGGCGACATTCCAGACCGTTTATTCCTGCGCGGTAGCGGGAGAGTTCATTGACATTGTGTTCTGCATGATGCTGCTTGAATTCCCTTTCACGCTGATATGCTGGAATGGTAAGGTATTCTGTGATTTCTTCTTCCGACTTCTTTCGCAATTCGTTGTTATTCGGTATCGACGAAAACAGATTAGTCCTTTGTATTGTCTGAGGTTCTTCTTTCGGCGTATTATCGACCGTCGGAGGAGCTGTATCATAAGGGATCGTCTGTTGTTCTTTTCCCTGCTTCGACTTCGACGACTGGTTCGACAATCCCGTCGCAATGACCGTAACCCGTACTTTGTCGCCCAGAGAATCGTCGGGACCGTGTCCCCAGATCAGTTTCTTGCTTTCGGTGCAGGTTTTTCGTTCGATTTCGTCCGTTATCTTATCCAGTTCATTTATCGTCAATTCATTATTGGTACCGTAGGAGATAAAGAACAAAAGTTTCTCCGTCCCGTAAATCGAGTTCTGATCCAACAAAGGACTGCTTATTGCCGCATCCACCGCCTGAACCGCTCTGTCTTCTCCTTCTGCTTCGCCCGATCCGATTAAGGCTGTGCCGCTGTTCTTCAGAATGGTTTTCACATCGTTAAAGTCAACGTTGATAACGGCTTTCTTGGTGATGATTTCCGCTATACTCTTGGCGGCAATCAACAAGACGTCGTCCACTTTGGCAAACGCATTCGACAACAGCAAATCGGGATAGAAACTCTTCAACGCTTCGTTCTTGATGACAATCAGCGCATCCACGTTCTGACTTAATTCCTCAATGCCTTCGTCGGCAATATCGGCTTTCTCTTTTTGCTCAAAGCGAAAAGGATAGGTTACAATGCCGACCGTCAAAATATCCAGTTCCTTGGCAATCGAAGCGACAATCGGAGATGCTCCCGTACCCGTTCCTCCGCCCATTCCTGCGGTGATGAATACCATTTTGGTGCCTTCCAAAGCTGCCTTTATCTCTTTTTCGCTCTCCAACGCCGCCTGACGCGCTACTTCGGGAATAGCTCCCGCTCCAAGTCCGCTTTCTCCCAACTGAATTTTCAAAGGAATGGGATTGCTCCCAAGCGCCTGTTTATCGGTGTTGCATATTATAAAATCTACATCGGTGATCCCCATGTTGTACATGTGTCGTACCGCATTACTACCGCCTCCGCCGACGCCAATTACTTTAATAATAGAGGATGTACGTGCGCCTCCTCCGTTAACGTCCGGAGTAATTTCCATTAAATTTTCGTTATAATCTGTCATTGTTTATCAATTTTTTTGTTTTACTTATTTTATTTACTACTGTGTTGATTTGTTTTCTTTTTATTTCTAATTTAATCGTCTTCAAAATCGTCTTCATCGTCAATATCATCATTAATTAAAGTGGATACTATTTCTTTTATCTTTTCCCATGGACGATATTTATCTCTATCATCCTTTTCTTTAGTCGTTACCGTTTTGCGGGGCGTTTTTTTCGTCACAGTCGTGTCTGTTTCCTGTTCTTCCCGAATTGCATGAAGGTCTTCGTCTTTTTCTATTCCCAAAATCATCAATCCGAGACCTGTAGCATACATCGGATGATACCATTCCGAATTTTTTTCAAGAGCGATCTTTTCTTCAGGATTGCCAATACGTACCGAAAGTCCCGTCAGATATTCTGTAAATTCTTTGATGTCTTTCAACTGAGCGCCGCCGCCCGTCAAAACTAATCCGCATCCCAGACGACTAAAACAATTGGCGTTTTTGAGTTCGTCTGTAATCCGCTGTATGATTTCCTTAGTGCGCGCTGCGATAACTTCCGCCAAATCCACCACCGGTATTTCCGTCGCAGGACGTCCTTTGATGCCCGGAATGGATATAACATGATTTTCATTTCCTTTGTCAGGAAGACAGGTACCATGTTTTACTTTCAGCATTTCGGCTTCTTCTTTCACGATGCCCTTGAAAACGGCTTTGATGTCGTCGGTAATGACGTCGCCGCCGATAGGAATAACAGCAGTATGTCGGAGAATGCCATTGACAAAAACGGCAATATCTGTTGTTCCTCCTCCGATGTCCACCAAGGCAACGCCGGTTTCCTTTTCTTTTTTGTCCAAAACGACTTCCGATGAAGCAATGGGTTCTAAAATCAGTCCGTCCATTTCCAGCTTACATCGCTTGACGCAACGCGCAATGTTCTTGATATGTTGCGCATTCCCCGTAATGATGTTGAAGACAGAACTTAACTGTGTCCCAAGTACGCCGATAGGGTCGTCCAGTCCTGTAAAGCTGTCCACCGTATACTCCTGAGGAATAATGTCGATGATCTGCGTGCCGGGATTGACGCTTACTTTAAACATGTCGTTGATCAACATGCGGACGTCTTCTTTTGTGATCTCTGAATCGGCGTTACGACGTTTGATTTCTCCCGGTATCTGGAAATTGTTGATGTGTTGTCCCGCAATGCCGACCATAACTGTATCGATGTCGATATTGGCTTTGTTTCCTGCCTGAGTAATCGCTTGTCGGACGGCGTCGGCGGTTTTGTCGATATTGATCACCTGACCCCGCTGAACGCCAAGCGACACATATTTGCCATAACCAAGCACATCTATCGTACCTTCCTGATTTCTCTGACCGACAAAGGCTACCACTTTGGTTGTTCCAATGTCAAGTCCTACTGCAATTTTCGGTTCTTCTATCTCTTCCGAATGTTTTCTTTTTGTTTTTTTAAAACGTATATCTATCATAATATATTTTTTTTGTTATTTCTTTTTCTCGCATGGAATTTCTGTTCCATATTTTAAGTTGATCAATTTGTATCTCTCCCACCCTGTTATTTTAAATCCTTCGGTATATAAATATTTCAGATTATCAAACCTTTGTTGAACCGTCTTATCTGCATCTTCGTGCAGTGCAATCTTTCCAAAGAGAATAATATGATCGCCGACGGTAGGAACAAGTTCTATTTCCTGTTTTTCATTGACGTAGATTTGTCCTGTTTGCGCTTTCCAGAAAGGATCGTTTTCGATAAAACAGGCAATTTTCCAGACAGTATACAAAGGAGAATAATTTTTCTTTCCTTTGCTTTTGTCCGACGTTTCTTCTCTGCCGACAAAATAACCGACAACGTATCTGTTGGGAATGTTTCCGTTGGCGACAATAATGCGTCCGCTGTTTTTTCTTTTCGGGACAAGTTTACCGCTTTGAGCCAACAAAAATTCTTCACCCCGTCTGTTGGTGATTTTCGCAATAATTTTCTCCTGCTTTGCCTTGACGATTAATGTCTTTTTATTATGGATGACGTCGGCATTGGAAATGTAGGGATATTCTTCCACCTTTTTCTCGAAAGTCGATAGATTGACGCTGTCGAACAATTTCCCGATCACAACAGGACAATGGGAATTGATGTATTGACTGAAATCTTCTTTAACAAAGAGCGTATCGGAAGGATATTCGATACTGTATTCTATTTGTTCAAACCGTTGTCCTTTTGTCAGATAGGCATATACGACAAAGCATCCGATAAATATGCAGGGAAATAAAATATAGCTGATTTTCCTTTTTCTATTCATTGTCCAATGCTTTTTTAATTTTATTTACCATTCGGTCGATATCTCCTGCTCCCATGCTGATGAGCATTTGAAGATCAAGCGTTTTCAAATAAGGAATTACTTCCTCTGCTTTGAGCAGTATTTTGTGTGGATTTTGTATCTTTTCGAGCAACATGGCGGAACTGACTCCTTGTATCGGTTCTTCTCTTGCAGGATAAATATCCAATAAAATAATATGGTCTAAAGTATCCAGACTTTTAGCAAATTCATCGGCAAAATCCCGTGTTCTGCTGTATAAATGCGGTTGAAATATGCCGCAGATTGTCCGGTTGGGATGCATGGCGCGCGCAGATGCAATACATGCATTGAGTTCTTGGGGATGATGTGCATAATCATCTATATAAATCAAATCCTGATTTCGGATAATGTATTCAAATCTTCTTTTAACGCCCGAATAGCTTGCCAATCGCTCTTTGACGACCTCCTTGCCAATTCCCGACAGCAACGCCATTGCCGATGCAGCGACGGCATTTTCAATATTATGCAGTCCTGCGGCTCCGAAGACTATGTTTTCGATAATGCCTTCGGGACTTATCAGGTCGAAATGTTGTCGTCCGTTTTCAATGCGGATGTTTGTTGCCATATAATCCGAGCGGCAATCCCCCGTTCCGTATGTTTTGATTGTACCGACAGGAACGCTTATCTGTTGCAGGAGTTTCGGCTTTGTTATCAGGACGCCTTTCGGTTTGAAGTTGCCAATAAAGTCGTTGAAAGACTTAATCAGTTCGCTGTTATCTCCATAAATATCCAAATGGTCAGGATCCATGGCTGTGATAACGCCGACGTCGGGAAAAAGTTCTAAGAAAGAACGATCGTATTCGTCGGCTTCCACAATAAAGATTTCCGAGTTTTGGTCATCGACAAGATTGGAATTAAAATTGAGGGAAATTCCTCCCATGAATGCCGTTATGTTGCGACTTTCGTGTAAAAGATGCGCAGTTATGGCGGTGGTAGTGGTTTTTCCATGCGTACCTGCAATGGCATACGTTGTTTTGCCTTGTGTAATCATGCCCAAAACCTGAGAACGTTTCATAAAAGGAATACCGCTTGTTTGAAGATAAACATATTCTTTGTTCGTGTCAGGAATGGCAGGCGTATAAACAACCAACGACAAGTCTTTGGGAATTTGCGTTATATCCTCTTCAAAATGAATTTGTATTCCTTCTGCGATTAATTCGTCTGTGAGAGGAGAAGGCGTTTTGTCGTATCCCGCAACCGCAATCCCCTGTCGGTGAAAATAACGGGCAATAGCGCTCATGCCGATACCGCCTGTTCCCAGAAAATAAATGCTTTTGAGTTCTTTTGTCATTTTTTATTGTTTATCAGATTAATTATTTCATTTGCGATTTGTTTTGCGGCATTCGGCAAAGCAAGTTTTTGCAGATTTTCGCTCATTGTTTTGCGTTGCGTTTCATTGTTCATCAATTCAAACACGGCGTTTTGTAAGTTTGTTTTTGCCCGATTATCGGGAATTTGCAGCGCTGCTCCGGCATCTGCCAAGACGTTTGCATTTTTGGTCTGATGATCTTCCGACACATTGGGCGACGGAATTAAAATACAGGGTTTGGCAACGGCGCAGAGTTCGGAAAGCGCCAAAGCTCCAGCGCGTGAAACCACGACGTCGGCAGCGGCATACAGATAATCCATTTTGGCAACAAAGGGAAACACACGAATACCTTTCAGATGTCCGTATTTTTCGCTAAGCTCCTTGTAATACGACGCTCCTGTTTGCCAGATTAGCTGTATATTTTGACAGACAAGTTCTTCTACGAACCCGCTAAGACTTTCATTCAATGTGAGAGAACCCAGACTTCCACCGATAACGGCAAGCGTTTTTTTGTTGTCTTCCAATTGGAAATGCGCACAGGCTTCTTTTTTATCGACAGGACTTAAAATATCTTTACGGACAGGATTTCCCGTTTTGACTGTTTTTTCAGGAGGGAAAAATCGTTCCATATTATCGTAAGCCGTGCAGATTTTATCCACTTTTTGAGCGAGCATTCTGTTGGTGATTCCCGGACAGGAGTTTTGTTCCTGTATCAGGGTCGGGATGTGCATCGAAGCGGCGACTTTCAATGTTGGACCGCTGGCATATCCACCTACGCCGACCACCGCATCGGGGGAAAATTGTCGGATAATTGCTTTTGCCTTTTGCATACTGAGGTATAGACGAAAAGGCAGTTTCAGATTTTCAACAATGTTTTTCAGCGTAATCTTACGTTGAAGTCCTTGAATATCCAATCCTTCTATCCGAAAACCTGCTTCGGGGACACGTATCATTTCCATACGTCCTTTTGCGCCCACAAAGAGAATTTCCATGTCTTCGCATTCTTCCTGTACTGCTTTGGCGATAGCTATGGCAGGAAAAATATGTCCTCCCGTGCCTCCGCCTGATAAAATAATTCGTCGTTTCATCTGTTTCTGGTTTTTATTTTTTTTATTTTCGTGCTCTTCTGTCATTTTTCCATGGTCTTCTGTCATTTTTCCATGGTCTTCTGTCATTTTTCCATGGTTCTCTGTCATTTTTCCATGGTCTTCTGTCATTTCTCCATGGGCTTCTGTCATTTTTCCATGGTCTTCTGTCATTTTTCCATGGTCTTCTGTCATTTTTCCGTGGTCCTCTGTCATTTTTCCATGGTCTTCTGTCATTTTTCCATGGTCTTCTGTCATTTTTCCATGGTCTTCTGTCATTTTTCTATGGTCTTCTGTCATTTTTCCGTGGTCTTCTGTCATTTTTCCATGGTCTTCTGTCATTTTTCCATGCTCTTCTGTCATTTTTTCCTGCCTTTCTGTCATGTTTTCCTCACCCCGTCCTGCGGAAACCCCTCTCCCTGTTGGAGAGGGAACGGGGGTGAGGATATTTTTCTGGTCTTCCGTCACTTTTTCCTCACCCCGTCCTGCGGACACCCCTCTCCATGTTGGAGAGGGAACGGGGATGAGGATATTTTTCTGTGTCGTTAAAATCTTCTGCATGATCATTTCAATTTTCAATTTCAATTTTCAATTTACGTTCGTCTTCTCCTTCCTGACTGATATTCAATAGAACGCCAATGCAAAAGAACATCAATAAAATGGACATACCGCCGCGACTTATCAAAGGAAGCGTTTCTCCTGTGGCAGGAAAATAGCCGATGCAAACCAAAATATGCGTAAATGCCTGAAAGGTGATAAAAACCCCCAATCCGATAGCCAAATATCCTCCAAAGGTTGATTGAACATTGATGGCAGCTCGTCTTATTCGGTAGAATAAAGCCAGATATAAAAGGATTACAATAATCCCTGCTAAGATGCCATATTCTTCGATAAGAAAAGCATACACATAATCGGTAGAACTTTCCTGTACCGATCCCATCAACACCGACCCACCCGGAACAGGCAGGATACCGCCTCGAGATATTGCCGCTTCTGTGATAATTGTTTCTCTGTGAATGTCGGTTTTTCCAAGATATGCTTCAACGCGTGCTTTTGCCGTATCCAATCGGAAAATGGTTGTGTCGCTTTTTAAAACTATCATCAGGAAAATACTTACCGTCAGAAAAATACTGCCGAACATGGCAAAGAAATATCTCTTTTTCAACTGAGAAACAAATAAGACCACAAGATACGTCGCGCCTATGATGATGCTGCCGGACGTTTTTTGAGATGCAATCAGCGCACAGGTAACTCCCATGTAGAGAATTAATGGAAAAAACACTTTTCGGATGTTGTTTATCTCATTTTTAATACGGGCAACCCATTGAGTAAAATAAATAACAAACAACACTTCCGCAAGCTGAATGGTTTGAAACGAAATGCCGAACGCTGTAAATCCCCGTTTGGCGTCTCCCGCTTCTTCTCCCAAAATAAAGGTGAGGATAACCAAGAGGAAGCCTGCCAGAAGTCCTATTCTGGATAGTCTGCCAATCCATCGAAAATTGATATTGCTTACTGTGTATAAGACAATAAAACCCAAGATAAAATAAAAGACATGTTTACGCATCAGAAACCACAGACTTTCCCTGTGCAGGGGGTCGCCCAATTTCGATCCTGTGCTGTAAACAACGAATATGGAAAAAACAGCTAAAATAATAACTATTCCCCAAATTACGCGGTCGCCTTTTGGTTTTCCGATCAATTTTTCTTTGTCCATTTCCATTGCTACAATTGAGCTATTGCTCTTTTAAAGAGGTTTCCTCGTGTTTTGTAATCGGGATACAATTCATCGCAATCGCATCCGGCGGATAATAAAACAAAATTTCCCGGTTCTGCCGAATAAAAGGCTCTACGTACGGCGTCTTCCATGTCTTGACATTCATAGATTCTCTCAATGCAGGGACGAAAACTTGTAATCAGTTTTTGATTGTCTTTCCCGATACAAACCAAGGCTTTCACCTTTTGAGAAACATGACCTGCCAATTCTATATACTTGGCATTTTCGTCATTGCCTCCTGCAATCCAGATGATGTCACTCTTTATTGTTTCCATACAGTAATAGGTGGCATTGACTGAACATGCTTTGGAGTCGTTGATAAAATGCACGCCTCGAAACGTGGTAACACGTTCCATACGATGCGTTTCATCATCCGTGTCGAACCACCTGTTGAGAATGTCCTTTCGGTTTGCAGTCCGAATTTCAACTAATTTGCTTCTAAGAATAGCAGATTGTTCGTCTACTGTTTCTTCTCTGTTAATAATTAGATCTTCAAATTTCATAATAAAATATATTTCGTTTAACGTAATTTCAATGTAACAATAGTAACAACCGCAAGGATAATGGCGATAATGACAAATCGCTGTACAATCTTTGCTTCATGCATACCTTTTTTCTGATAATGATGATGAATAGGGGTCATCAAAAAGATGCGTTTCCCTGCTCCGTATTTTCTTTTGGTGTATTTAAACCAGCTCACCTGTATGATGACCGATATACTTTGAATTAAAAATATTCCGCATAGAATAGGAATTAAGAGTTCTTTGCGAATAATAATGGCAAATACGGCAATGATGCCTCCCAGCGCAAGCGAACCCGTATCGCCCATAAAGACTTGTGCCGGATAGCTGTTCCACCAGTAAAATCCCAGACATCCACCGACAAGCGCTCCTGTAAATATCATCAGTTCCCCTGTATTGGGGATATACATGATGTTGAGGTAATCGGCAAAAATGGTATTTCCTGATACATACGCAAGGACGCCCAGCGTTGCGCCGATAATTCCTGTTGTTGAAATGGCAAGTCCGTCTAATCCGTCGGTGAGATTGGTGCCGTTGCTCACAGCGCAAATAATAAAGATGATGATGGGAATATAGACAAGCCATGCCCATTTTTCATAGCCTTCGCCCAACCATTTGAGCAGTACGGCATAGTCAAATTCATTGTTTTTGACAAATGGAATAGTGGTTTTGGTCGATTTTGCAATTTCGGTCTTTCGGTATTTTGAAACCTCTGCTTTGTTTTCCACACGAAAGACTTCTTCTGTTGTGATATAATTCGGATTGACTTCCTTTTCTTTAATCACCACATCGGGATGAAAAAACAAAACTAATCCCACAACCAATCCCAATACGGATTGTCCTGCGAGTTTCATCTTGGACGACAATCCCTGTTTGTTTTTCTTTACCACCTTGATATAATCGTCTGCAAAGCCGAGCAGTCCGAGCCATACGGTGGTAGCAATCATCAGCAGGATGTAAATGTTGTTCAGTTTATTGAATAAAAGGACAGGAATCAGTATGCTGAACAGGATAATAAGTCCACCCATAGTCGGAGTTCCTTTCTTTTCTTCCTCTCCTGCCAGACCCAGATTGCGGATTTTTTCTCCTATCTGTTTTTTGTGCAGCAATCGGATCATGTATTTTCCGATGATCAAAGACAAAAACAGCGACAGCAATCCTGCCATTGCCGTCCGAAAAGAGATGTACTGAAACACCCCTGTTCCGGGAATATCTAAAACTTTGTCCAACCAATTAAAAAGATAGTATAACATATTTTATTTGTTTAAGTTTAAGTTTTGTAAATAAGTTTTTGCAATTTCCATATCGTCGAAGTCGTATTTTACTCCGTTTATTTCCTGATATTTTTCGTGTCCTTTTCCTGCAATCAGGACAATCGTTTTGGGTTTCGCCATAGTCAGAGCCATTTTAATGGCTTGTTTACGGTCATCGATTACAAATACTTTGTGTTCGTCTTTTGCCGGAACTCCTTCGAGCATATCGTTGAGTATTTTTTTAGGATCTTCGCCTCTGGGATTGTCGGACGTCAGTATTACTTTGCTGCTTAGCTGACAGGCTATTTTTGCCATTGTCGGACGTTTGCTTTTGTCCCTGTTTCCGCCGCAGCCGACAACGGTAATGATTTCCTGATCCTGAACAATGACGTCCTGAATTGTCTGCAACACATTCGAGAGGGCGTCGGGCGTATGCGCATAATCGATGATAAGACTTATATCCTTGTCCCTGATTACTGTAAATCTTCCTTTTGCCGATTTCAGCAGACTCATTTTTTGGAGAACCTCTTCTTTGTCCATACCCAATAAAACAGCTGTCGCATAGATTGAAAGCAAATTATACGCATTGAATTTTCCGACCAATTGAAACCATACATTCTGATTATCGATACTGAGATTGATCCCTTCCATTGTATTTTCATTCAGTTTGGCTTTAAAATCACAGTCGGCTGTGTACAGACTGTAGGTTTTGCGTTGTGCGGACGTGTTTTGCAACATGATTTTTCCATTCGGATCATCGGTATTGGCAAGCGCAAAGGCAGTTTTGGGCAAATTGTCGAAAAACAACTTCTTTGCGTTGATATATTCTTTAAATGTTTTATGATAATCGAGATGATCGTGGGTTAGGTTGGTAAAAACGCCTCCTGCAAACTCTAAACCACAGATGCGTTGCTGCACAATGGCATGGGAACTGACTTCCATAAAACAGTAACTACAGCCTTCTTCCGCCATTTGCGAGAGCAGGCGATTGATTTGTATTGCATCGGCAGTTGTATGCGTTGATGAAATAGAGGTTTGTCCGATTTTATTTTCAATCGTACTCAAAAGACCTGTTTTGAATCCCAAATCGCTGAACAAATGCCAAAGTAGCGTAGCGGTTGTTGTTTTTCCGTTAGTACCTGTAATTCCAATTAATTTCAGTTTTCGGGAAGGATTATCATAAAAGTTAGAGGCTAAAAGCGCCAGCGTACAGGGAGAGGATTTTACCTGTAAATAAGTTATATTGTCCTGTAGTTTTTCAGGTAACTGTTCCGCAACAATGCAGACTGCTCCTTTTGAAACAGCTTGTTCAATAAATAGATGTCCGTCGGTTTGCGTTCCTTTTTGAGCGACAAACAAAGCGTCGTCCTGTACATCTCTTGTATCAAAGCAGAGCGATTTTATGGGTTTATCTGTCGCTCCTCTTGTCTGGAGTATGGGAATTGTACCGATTATTTCTTGAATTGTTTTTATTTTTCTCATTGTTATTCCATTAATAAGGTTACTTTATCTCTGTTGAACTCTATCTGACGTACTTTTCCTCTGCCTTCCACAGCTACGGTATAGCCCATTTTTTCTAAAATATAGACGGCGTCTTTTGCTGTTGCATTTATCAATTCGGGGAAAGTCTGTTTTTGCAATTCGACATATCGGAAAGCCAATTCATTATTTGTATTTTTTGTTCCGACGACAAATTGCTCTTTTTGGATTAATTTCACGGGCATTTCCAATCCGTTGTAGATTGTATTCAGATCGTTTGCATAGCCGAAAAGTCCGACGGGAATATTCTTTTTTGTATTTGTTTCCGTTTCGCTCAATTTAATTTCGACGTCGTGCATATTGAGTTTTTCAGCAATTTCTTTGAACACCGGAACAGCGACATATCCTGCGTCCAAATCTGTTCCCGATATTAATACCAGACAGGTATATTTAGGTTTTTGACTTGGAAAATAGCCGATAAAAGAAGAATTTTTCAAGGTAGAAGAATATCTTTTTTCTTTTGTATCATAAATAAAGGCAGTTCCTGTTTTTCCTGCTATCAACGGATGATAATCGACGCCTTCAATATTGTTTTTGATATTTGTAAGATATTGATTATCTCTGGCTCTTCTCCCTGATCCTTGCGTAACGACGGCTTCCAGACAGGCTTTTGCTTTTGCAATTGTCTGTGGGGAACAAAATCTTCGATTGACAATTCGTTCTCGTAACAAAAGAGAGGTGTCAGCGCTTTTGCCCGAACAGGATATCGATTTAATAAGCGTAGGTTTGATGTATATTCCGTCGTTGGCAATAGCGTTATAATACGCCAGCATGTAGATGGGCGGTATTTTGATGCTGTATCCGTGGGTTACATTTTGATAATCGACTTCTTTTTGGGTGATAGGTCTTAAAACAGGAATTTGCGACTGTGCCGTTTCAATTTCCAGATTTTTATCCAACGACATTTTTTTCAATGCCAGCAAAAATCCGCTGATATTGGTATAACTTAATTTAGCGGCGTTGTATAATCCTTTATTGTCGGAATTTGCAAAGGCTCTTTTTAGCGAAAATGTTCCTCTGTCACAACTTAGGAGGGTATTTGTATCAATTTTCCCTGCTTCCAAAGCGACTAAGAGGGTTATCAGTTTAAAGGTCGAACCGGGTTCATGTCGTTCGCTTGTAGCATGGTCGATCATTTCTTCATACTGACCTCCTTTTTTATCCAAGTTGCAGATAGCCTTAATTTCTCCGCTTTCCACTTCCATGACAATGGCGCATCCCCATGCCGCCTGAGAGAGCATGAGTTGTTTTTCAAGCGCTTCTTTTGTTACCCGTTGAATATCATTATTGATAGTGGTGATTACATCGCAGCCATTGCGTGGTGCAAGATGTCTGTTTTCTTTCAGACGAACCGTTTCGTTATTGACTTTCAATATTCGGTAGGTAATAGTTTCTCCGCGTAATACGGTATCGTAATAGCCTTCAATTCCCTGTCTGAAAACAATGGAATCTGTTCTGTTTCGGGTTACGGTACTTTCAAAAAATCCCAGAACACTTTTAGGATATCCACCTGTGAGTTGTCGTCTTACATTTCGACGGTCTTTTTTACATCCTCCTCTAAACCTTTGTTCATTGCCGCTCCATGAGGCAAACAGACTGTCTATTTCATTGACGTCTTTTTGCCGTACCCATTCCGAAACATTACTGATATTGGAAACTTTGATTTGTACATACTGTTTACGCAGTTTGTCGATTGTCTTATATCCTTCTTTGCGAACTTCGCTGTCTTTACTTTTTGTTTGTTTCCAAGCTTTGTCGTAGGCAGTCCGATAGTCTTGATAGCTTTGTTTGATAAGTTTGTTGTATGAAGCAATTGATTTTTTAGGATTTAGTCGATGAAAAATCCGAATGAGCGAATCTGCATTGGCTCTGAATAGACTGTCATTCTTTTTATTGATGAAAGAAGGATACCAATATAAATCATAGATAAATACATTGGAAAGCAAGACCGTTCCGTCGTCGGAGAAGATAGTGCCTCTTTTTCCTGATATGGTATTGGTTTCAATTCTGAAGGTGCGATTATCAATAACGGTTTCTTTTTCTTCGACTATTTCTCCCCGATAATATTTTCCTTTTTTAACGGCTAAAGAAACAATGCGACACATTGCCGTTATTCCCAGAACCAGAATAATTAAATAAACAAAAAAGAGATTGAATTTAAAATTTTTCATCTTTGATTTTTATTTTTTGTTGATTTATCGGTTTTCTTTAAGGTATAGGGGATATATCCGCTGTTTTGAAATCCTTCTTCTTTTGCAAGGATCAGTAATTTCTTTTCCTGTTCATTGTCGATATTGTATTCTTCTTCAATGACGTCCATCAAGACGTCGTTTGTTGCCGTAATTTCATCTTCGAGTTTTTCAATTCTCAGTCTTTTGGATTGCAGATTCAGACTGTTGTATATCAATATGACAATCATAACAATAAGCATGATGAAGTATGTCCAGTTTTTCCTGAAGTCAATTTTTTTCAGGATACTCAGTCCGAAGATATTTACGAAAGTTTTCCGTATCTTTTTTGCTGTTTTGGATTTTTCCAACTTCCTGTTGGGTTTTCGTGTTGAGGAGAAATCCTTTTGCGAAGATGAGTCTGTTTGAATGGGTCTGAATTTGTTTGACATATTTATTTCCTTTCTGCTATTCGTAATTTTGCGCTTCTACTTCTGTTATTTTCCTGTATTTCTTTTTCGTCAGGCACAATAGCTCTGCGATTGATGACAGTAAAGGGAGAAAGACTGTTGCCGTAAAAGTCTTTTTCCTGTTTATCGTTAAAATTCCCGCTGCGCATAAAGATTTTCACAATTCTGTCTTCGAGCGAATGATAGGAAATAATCACCAATCGTCCTGTCGGATTGAGAAGAGCGATACTTTGTTCGAGCATGGATTTCAGTGCATTGATTTCGTCGTTCACTTCTATGCGCAGCGCCTGATAGAGTTGCGCCAGATATTTAAATTCTTTATGAAGTGGGATACAAGTTTTAATTCGTTCGATAAAATCCGAAGATGAGGCAAAGGGTTTGATTGTTCTTTCTTGAACAATGAGTTTTGCCAATTTCGCTGCATTCTTTATTTCTCCGTACTGACGGAAGATACGGTTCAGTTCTTTTTCTTCGGACGTATGTAAAATATCACTTGCGTTCAATGGTTTGCGGACGTCCATACGCATATCGAGCGGACCGTCGAAACGAGTAGAAAATCCCCGTTCCCTGCAATCGAACTGATGGGACGAAACACCGAGATCGCCCAGAATACCGTCTACTTTGTCGATACCGTGTATTTTGAGATGCTTTGTCAGGTATTTAAAATTATGATTGATAAAAAGCAAGCGGGGATCATCCTGCAGATTGACTTTGCTGTCCTGATCCTGATCAAAAGCGATTAGTTTTCCATTTTCTCCGAGCTGCTGCAAGATAGCATGCGCATGACCTCCCGAACCGAAGGTCAGGTCTATATAAACTCCTTCGGGTTTCACAGAAAGTCCGTTTATGCTTTGAGCAAGCATTACAGGTTTATGGTATGTCTGGTATGTCTTCAAAAAATTTTCCATCATTAAAAACAAAATTTGCAACTTCTCTAATCGTATCTTCTTCATTTACAACAAATTTATCAAATGTTTCTTTGTACAGTTCAGGGTTCCATATTTCGATAAAAGTAGGCAGACTCACTAATCGAAGGTCTTTTTCCAAAGACGCATATTCCTGTAATGTTTTGGGAATAAGCAGTCTGTTTTTGGAATCCAACTTTACTTCGGTGGCGTCTCCCATAAAATACCGTACAGCTCTGCGATTTTTAGGATCAAAAGTATTGATTTTGCCCAATCGCTCGACGTATACATTCCAGATATTCATAGGAAAGAGCGTCAAACATTTTTCGGAACTTCGGTTGATGACAAAGCGAACCTCTGTCTCTGTCGGAATAAATTCCTGCAGAAATACGGTAGGCAGCTGGAATCTTCCTTTGCTGTCTAGGGTACTATCATAAGCTCCTGCTAACAATTTCATCTCTTTTTTTCCTTTTTCTTTAATTTCTACATCAATTTTCCCACCATAGACTATTTTTTCCCATTTTTCCCCACCGCTGCCGACAAAAAAAACAGCGCCTGTATACGCTGTCGAAATTCGACCGCTCTCCCCTGCTGTACAGGGGATTTCATCACGAAGAAGAAAAAGAAAGAAAGAACGTCAAAAAGCAGAAAACTACTTTTACTCTTTAATTATATGAATATCAATACTCTGGTTTCATTATAACAAAATACAAAACTCCAATTTTATTCTCCTGCAAATATAAAACTTTTTTTTGGATAAAACAACAAAAAAGATATTTTTTTTTCGACAAAATAGAAACTTTTTTTTTATGTTGCTGATTTACAGTTCAATTATTTTTTACTTCGGGTGATTTTTTTGTTATTTTTTTTTGCTCCGGATGATTTTTAGTGTATTTATTGCTGAAAAAGAAGTCCGAAAATCATCCGAAACTGAAAACTGAGCGTGTTTTTTCGCTCATCATTGCGAATCCTTTCTCTTGAACGGTGATTTATATTTCGGCTACACTCAATAACCATCTGATTAAATGATTGACATGATTGTCTTTACCTGTCATTGTAACTCCCGACCCTGCTCTAATATAAATGATATTGAATACATAACTATTCTGTTTATTAGCGATAAGGAAATGAAAGAATTTGAAAGATTACTGAAAGAAAAAGACGGATACATTTCAGGAACGTAACTAAAACAAACTCTCCATCAACTCCTTTTTTGGTTGAAATGTCCCGATAATCATAAACGGATTTCTTGATGGAAAATGATGCACTTGCGACGTTCCCAAAAACAAGTACAAGTCTTTTGTTTTGGCAAAGTCATCAAAATATTTTTTACGGACGTCGGCAACGGCTTTCGATTCATCGCCTTCGTATCTGGCAAGGCAATTCCAATACAACTGCCCGATTTCCCAATCTTCAATCATCAAAGCGCTTTTCCTATCTGCATCATCTTCAAATTGGTATGAAAACTTGTAGGGAACTTTGCGGACAACTTCAAACTTGCCTGAAGTCGATACGGTTTCAAACAAGTTCATTTGACGAAGACTTTCCAATTTCTTCTTGTCCCATTCACGTTTAACGGATTCAATCTTGAAATCCAAAATTCTTTTGGGCTTGAAAACCGCTAATGAAGTACAAACCTCTCTGTTATGAGCCTCTGCAATCAGTTCAGTCAAGTTGGTGTAAACCTTTTGCAAAACAATGTTTTTCCGTTCTGCCCAATTATTATTCGTACCAATATGCCCAACGATATTTATGTCACTATCAATCGAATAGGGTCGATAACTTTCGGGGCGGAAGTCGCTGTTGTTTTTTACCAAATCCAATTCAATCCAGTCGTATTTCTTGTATTGCTCATTGTATGATTTTTTGCGGAATTGAATGGGATAAATCCTAACCCACGAGCCGTCTTCGCGGAATCCTGCCGTACAAACCAATTCTTCGTATTTGGAAGAAATTGTAGGATAAGTTTTGACTGTTATCAGTACTTTGGTTAACGGCATAATCAGATATGTTTCATTTCATAATCGAATCCGGGTAGTTGAGTTATTGCTTCTGCCAAATGTTTGCGGTGGCATTGACAAATATTTGTCTCAAAGCAAGTCAGGGCAATTCGTTGATGCTTTTTGAGCAAGTCTAAAATGGCGTTTTGGGTTGTCTGTGTATGTGTTAGATTAGATGTCCTGTAATCGGCAAATAAACGGTCGTAATCCGCTTGCGTATTCAGTTCTCGGCGTTCTTCCGACTGTATGCCAACTTCTGGAAAATGTACATATTGGATTCCCAAATTCTCGCAAAATCGTTTAAGCTGGCTTTTGCTAAATCCGTATTTCATACTCATCGGGTTATTCCTAACATCCACCAAAACCTTTACATCGTTCCTTATCAGACGATTCAAATATTCTTCCAACGAAATACCCTCGTAACCGATTGTAAATAAAATCGTTTTATCGGATTTAGGTTTGCTCTCGGCGACTTTTGCCAATTCCGCAGGTGCAAGCATATCCGTAGCCATACTATTGATAGCCCAATACGGAAAATAAATATAGGTGTATTTCATCAGCGCACCAGTACTCATCTTTCCGAATGTAGATTTGATTTCCTGCAAATATGCCTTGTCGTCGGGCTTTAGTGTATTAAGATAATTGGTGTTATCATTTAATACAAAGCAACTTGTCGTTTCCGTCAAAATTCCTTTTTGAGCCATAGCGGTCAAATCGGCATTGGCAGAATAGGAATAGCAACCAAATTTATAAGGCACAAAATCATATTCCCTTTTTGCCTGCTGTTGAGTAAAAAGGAACAGTAATTTTTGTAATCGAATCTTTTCTAATTTATTATCAAACAATTGCAATAATGACAATATGACTTTTCTTCTGTAAAACATAGCACAGTAGATTTTATATTTGATGACATAATAATTTGTTGATGTGCAAAGGTATGCCCCCCTTTTATTTTATATGATAATTTCCAATCCATTATTTTCACTTGTCTATTAAGACCATATTTACTAACGAATTATTCTTTTTTTATTGTTTGTTTCTTCTTGTTTTTCCCTTGCAGTTCATGTTATTAGTTTCCGTGTTGGATTATTGTCTTGAACTGTGATTAATCTGATTAAATGATTAAACAAATTGAACCGTCATTGAAAAACACTACACCGAATGGGGATTATGTGTATTAGAAAAATTTGTATGTTTGCAAAACGAAAAAAGCAACAATATCTATAAAGCAAAGTTCGACGTAGCGAGATGCTACGCCGAACAAAATAAAGACGTATAATCATTTCTATCAAGATATGCCTTATTACAAATGCCGTTCTTTTACAAACGCTGTAACCGTCAATCGGTGAACTCCCAAGATACGTGCAATAGCGCTTTTTGAAACCTTTTTATCCAGCAAATTCTTAATATCTGCTTCTTTTCCGGTGAGCTTTTTGACCTTTGACTTGCTGCCTTTCGGACGACCCAGTACAACGCCTTCAGCACGTTTACGGGCAAGAGCTTCTTTAGTGCGTTGAGAAATGAGGTTGCGCTCAATTTCAGCAGAAAGACCAAAGGCAAATGCAAGTACTTTGCTGTTGATGTCGCTACCCAAACGGTAATTGTCTTTGATAGTCCAGACCTGTATGTCTCGGTTCATACATTCGTTGAGTATGCCCATAATCATCAATAGATTTCTACCTAAGCGCGAAAGTTCTGAACAAATAAGAATGTCTCCTCTTTTCATTTTTTTGAGGAGTTTGCCAAGTTTTCGGTCTTCAATTTTTTTAGAACCTGAAATTGTTTCATCAATCCATTTGTCCACGACCATTACATTTTTGTCGCAAAACTGATTAATTTCAAAACGTTGATTTTCAACTGTCTGTTTGTCGGTACTTACCCTAATATAACCATAAATCATACTTTTTTCTGTTTAAATTAATATTGATTTTAACTTTACAAAATAAAACGGATATTATCTAATTAATACATATAATTATTCTATACGGTTAGACCACCATTATTGAGAGGACGGGATATCAAACGTTATGGATATGAATTTGCTGATTTATATTTAATTACGACATTCCCCAGTTTGAAGATAGATATTGAAATGTATCCTGCTGTAAAACAGTATCTTTTAAGTTTCGGATATGACAGATTAAAACAAACTGGCGAACTTGGTGCAAGAAAAAAGACTAATAATCAATGGTTTGAAACACAAGATACAATAACTTATTGGGACGATTTTTCTAAACAAAAAATAGTATGGGGTAACTTAAATTTAAGTGCCGCTTATTCTCTTGCTCCAGAAGGTATGTTTATCAATGCACCTTGTCCAATCATTGTTCCTGCAAGTAATTACTTATTAGCCATATTAAATTCTAAAGTAGCAGACTACTATATAAGAAATTTAGGAGTTACAAGGAATGGCGGATATTTTGAATATAAACCTATATTTGTTGAAAAAATACCTGTACCTCCTTCAAGCAATGAGATTAAACAAAAAATAGACAATCTACTACAAACAAAGGAATACAATGAAATAGACAAATTAGCATATAAATTGTATAGTCTTACAAAAGAGGAAATTGAATTTATCGAAAAGGGTTAATACTATTCCTTACTTTCAAGAATAGCACTTACAAAGTTTTCTATTTCTAAAATTTCGTCCTTTGTAAAATCATACAGAGAATAAACCCATTTGTTTATTTCTTCGATATTTGTTTTCCCTTTGATAAATTTTCGTACTAAACTTAATCTTTCTTCATTAGAAATCGGTATGGGGATATTTTGAAAATAATCCGTGAAAATTTTGAAACCTGTTTCGTCAAATGAATAAATATAATACCTAAATAAATAGCCTAATAATGTGGAGTTTAATATTAGACAAAGATATAAAATATCTTTTCCGACAATGAAATAACAATCATTTCCAAAGAAAAAATTTTGTTCTAAATCCAAAGCAAAACGAGGAAAATTTATTGAATCGCTTTTGGCAATCCGCATAAGTCCCGGATAAATAATTTTTTGTTTATAAAAATCCTCCATATAAGCACAATTCCGTAAATTATATGGTGTATTGCCTTTGTCTTGCCTCTTTTCCAATTCAGGAAAATAGTTGTCCAAATGATTTTTTATGGAAGGATAATCATCTATATTTATGGGTTTTATACCTTTTTCTTTTATGCCGTTGTGAGCATTAATTAACCACAAATCCGCAAACTCATAACCATACCTTTTGATGTCCCTGCCGCGTAAAATAGGTCGTATAATTTCAGCGGATTTCGGGTCTTGTTCTATCAATTCTTTTCGCTTTTCGCCCGAAATAAT
>JAISRU010000266.1 GCA_031273515.1 Bacteroidales bacterium
GAGAAATTAGAATACAATATCGGCAATGCCATTCGCAGAATAACGCATCAGCAACAGGCGACAGTCGCTTTCTTAAAAGGACATGGAGAACTTTCCAATATCGAAGTCTTGAAAGCAGCTCTTGCGGTTGCACAGTTTTATGTTGTCGATTCCGTGATTTTAGACAATAAAATAAGTTCCATTTTCAATCTCGAAATAACAGATACCCTGACGGGAGATTTTAAAATCAAAGACAACAAATACGATTTGCTCATTATCGCAAAGCCCACCCAGCCTTTTGGCAACTACGAAAAATACATCTTAGATCAGTTCGTTATGCGGGGAGGACGTTTGTTGTGGTATGTCGATCCTGTTCTGGCAGAAATGGACAGTCTGTACAATTATATGGAAATGCCCTGTCTGTCGAGGGAGTTAAATCTGGAAGATATGTTTTTCCGCTATGGCGTCCGCATGAATACCAATCTGCTCCAAGACCTGAATGCACTGCAAATCCCTGTCAATAGCAACAACGTCGCAGGACAGGCTCAATATAAATACATTCCATGGTACTATTTTCCCATTATCACGCCATTTGTCGATCATCCGATTGTTAAAAATCTGAACGTTCTTAGAACCGAATTTGTCAGTTCCATTGATACGGTCGGAGTGAGCAGCAATATCAAAAAGACCGTTTTGCTTACAACCTCCGCAACGACTAAAGTGATCAATACGCCTGCCATTGTAAGTTTGCAGACGCTTAGACGACGAGCGAATGTCAAAGAATATAAAAAACAACATCTTCCTGTTTCCGTACTGGTTGAAGGAGAATTTAACTCTCTGTTTGCGGACATGGAAGGAGCGGAGATTGCCAAATTAGGCGTTATCCACAAAAGCAAACCGACTAAAATGATTTTCGTTTCGGACGGAGATATGATTAAAAACCAGTTGGGACAGAATAATTTTGTGTACCCGCTCGGATACGATCGTTATACAAATATGGCTTTCGGCAACAAGAACTTCCTGCTCAATGCCGTAAACTACCTTTGCGACAATGCGGACATTTTACAGGTTCGTTCCAAAGATTTTAAAATGAGATTACTCGATAAGAATAAAATATTAAAAGAAAAAACATTCTGGCAGACCTTTAATCTGATTTTACCTTTATTTATAATAGTAATCATGGGTATGCTTTTTATCACGTTACGTAAATATACATTCACCAAATAATCGGAATAAAAGATGAGAAAAATAAGTAGAAAAACAAGCAATCTGATGCTTCTTGTGGGGACGCTTTTTGTAGTAGTAGCGGCAGTTTCGCTTACTCTGACCCGCAAATCGGGAACGTTGCACTCTGCGGAGAAAAATTTTGCGGTACAGGATACTGCCGCTATTGAAAAAATATTTCTGGCTGACGGTTATGAAGCTCAATCCTTATTGGAACGGACGGAAAACGGATGGATGCTCAATGGACAATATGAGGTTGTTCCTCAGAATATAAACGATTTACTGGGTTGTATTCACAATATTAGCGTCAAGGATATTGTTGCGAAATCGGCTCGCGACAATATCAACAAACGAATGGCAGCCGGAGCTACCAAAGTGGAAATTTATTATCGAGATCACAGAATAAAGATAGGGAGACTGAAATTATTTGCTTATACGCACAAGAAGGTCTATTATATTGGTCAGGCGACGATGGATAATATGGGTAATTATGCGATCATGGAAGGGGCTGAATTTCCCTGTGTAGTATATCTTCCGGGGTTCAGGGGATTTATCGATCCTAAATATTCTCCTTTGGAAAACAGTTGGCGAAGTCATGCAATTGTTCGTTTGAGGATGTCTAAGATACGGGAGATAAACAGTATTGATTTTACGGATCAGACAGCTTCATTTCGTATTCTTCGCAGCGGAAACAGAACATTTGACGTCGTACAGTCAACATCTAATCAAAGACTTTCTCCGTATGATACCTTGCGTTTACTGGATTTCCTGTCCGATTTTCGCGACCTGAATTATGAATCTGCTGTCAATAAACTGACCAAAGAAGAAAAGGACAGTATCTTTGTTCGCAAGTTCAAAGAAGTCAGCCTTACGGACATGGAAGGAAACACGACCGTCATTACCATGTTTTATCTCGAAAATGAATATAATATGGAAGAATATGAATATGACGTCGATTTTATGGAAGCATACAGCAAAGACCGATTTTATGCTGTTATCAATGGAAATACGGAAGAAGTTTATCTGTGTCAGTATTTTGTCTTTGACCGCATTGTACAGCCGATTTCTTTCTTTTTTCCCGACAGCGAAATACTGCCTGTGCCAAAATAAATCGAATAGAGCAACCGATTAAAGGGTTGGTTTTATTTTTTGTTCGAACGTATCATTGTGTAAAAAATAATGAAAGAAATATTTAAGCCCAAATTATGTACTGTTTTCAAACAGGGGTACACTCGTCAACAGTTTATTCAGGATTTGTTTGCGGGTATCATTGTAGGGATTGTCGCTTTGCCCTTGGCGATAGCATTTGCTGTTGCGTCGGGGGTATCTCCTGAGAAAGGATTGATTACCGCAGTCATTGCAGGATTTATTATTTCGCTCTTGGGAGGAAGCCGCGTTCAGATAGGAGGACCAACCGGCGCTTTTATCGTGATTGTCTTTGGGATTCTTTCCCAGTACGGCATAGACGGTTTGATTATTTCGACTGTTTTAGCGGGGGTGATGCTTATCATTTTCGGACTTTTACGATTAGGGTCTTTGTTGAAGTTTATTCCTCATCCGCTCATTGTCGGATTTACCAGCGGGATTGCCTTAGTGATTTTCTCCACTCAGATAAAAGACGCTTTCGGATTACAGATTAATGACATTCCGTCGGAATTTACGGGCAAATGGTCGGCATATTTACAATCTTTTCATTCGATTAATTTGTTTGCGACAGCAATAACAGCGGGAACGGTTCTGATTAGCATCGGCATGAATAAAATCACGAACAAGATACCGGGTTCTTTTGTTGCCATTATTTTAATGACTGTCGTTGTTGCTGTTTTCGATCTTCCGGTAACCACCATAGAAACGTC
>JAISRU010000079.1 GCA_031273515.1 Bacteroidales bacterium
CGATTATCGTACTGATCATCTATATATTCGGCGATTTCAATTCTGTCGTCAGGATAGGTTACAATATGGTCTTTTGACTTTCGGTCGAACAACAATTGTTTGTTTTCCCTTTGATCGACAGAAGTTTTATCGCTTAGTTCGGATATGCGTTGCTTGAGATCGCTAATGTCTTTTTGCATCTCTGCCAAAAACTTGAAAATCAATTCCCGTTCAAAAGCGACGTCCGATGAAGTATTGCGCTTTAAGACAGACAAAGAAGTTGTTATGGTTTCTTCAGGGATGTATTTTTTCAGTATATCCACCGATATTTCCCGTTCCGATTCGATGATCGATATTTGTTCTGCTATATTTTTCAACTGTCGGACATTCCCCGGAAAGGTATAATTCATTATTTTTTCTTCTGCATCTTTGCTCAGCACGATAGCAGGCATTTTGTATTTTTGCGAAAAATCGATGGAAAACCTTTTAAATAACAGCAAGATATCCGTTTTTCGTTCCCGCAAAGGCGGTATATGGATCGGTACGGTATTCAAACGATAATAAAGGTCTTCTCTGAACTTTCCCCGAGCAATGGCGTCGAGAATATTCACATTGGTTGCCGCCACAACACGGACATTGGTCTTCTGTATTTTGGAAGAACCGACGCGCATAAATTCCCCTGTTTCCAACACGCGCAACAGACGAACCTGCGTAGACATAGGCAATTCGGCAACTTCATCTAAGAAGATTGTACCGGAATCCGACTGTTCAAAATAGCCTTTACGGGCGTCTGTGGCTCCTGTAAACGATCCTTTTTCGTGACCAAACAACTCGGAATCAATTGTACCTTCAGGAATAGCACCACAATTCACAGCCGTATACGAACCATGCTTCCGACTGCTGTTTTGATGTATTATCTTAGGAAAGTTTTCTTTACCCACTCCACTTTCTCCTGTTATCAATACGGTAAGATCGGTTGCTGCCACCTGTAATGCAACGTTAATGGCTGCCTCTATCTGAGGAGAATTTCCCGTAATATTATATCTCTGTTTAATGATTTGTATATCAGTCATATTAACTCCTTTTGTAATCAGTCTAATCATCAGGATAAACCATGATCTTTATCCCTGTAATAAGAACAAAACGCATAATTGCAAAAATAATCTTTTTTCTATTACAAATCAATATACCGACGGTGTTTTTTTGATAAAGCAGGAAGATTGTTTGTTCGATATAATCTATTCTGTTGATCCTTTTATCTTTGACAACAGACAAACAAATAAAAATCCGCAAGACAACCAACAGACAGAAAAAATATTGATGTCTGTGCAAACAACGCCTCCTCTCCTACCCCACGCCATGGAGGATATTTGATTACGTAAGTTCGACGTAGTCAAATATATCCAACTTATCTGTCCCGTCAGGGACAATTGTCCTGTCCGTAAAGTAAAGCATACAGTTAATAAAGGTTCATCCCTGCGAGATTTTTTATGCATGCGACAATTTGAAATGCACCCAAAATAAACCTTTTTCCTTTACAAATTCTTCAATATAAAATCGGTGAGTTTTATATAGAGATGATAACGGGTATTTCCTCCGTAGATACCATGGTTTTTATTGGGATAGAAAAACTGTTCATATTGTTTTTCAGCCTTGTTGAGCGCGCTGACAAAATCGACGGTATTCTGAAAATGAACATTATCATCGGCTGTCCCATGAACCAACAGAAACTTTCCCTGTAATTTATCTGCGTGAGTAATCGGTGAATTATCATCGTATCCTGGTGAATTTTCCTGAGGCGTCTGCAAAAAACGTTCGGTGTAGATATTGTCGTAATAACGCCACGTGGTAACGGGAGCAACAGCTATCGCCATTTTAAAGACGTCCGCTCCCTTGAGCAACGCCAATGACGACAGATAACCGCCAAAACTCCATCCCCATATTCCAATGCGAGAAGCGTCTACGTAAGACAGGGATTTTAGATAATTGGCAGCCGCAATCTGATCGACCGTTTCCAATTTACCCAATTGCCTGTAAACAGATTTTTTAAATGCGTCGCCTCGAGTAGCAGTTCCGCGTCCGTCCACACAGGCGATAATGTAACCTTTTTGCGTCAGCATCTGATACCATGCCAGACTCGATAAACCCATAAAGGCATTTTTCACTTCCTGAGAACCCGGTCCTCCATAGACATACATCAATACAGGATATTGTCGAGCAGTATCAAAGTCGGCAGGTTTGAGCATCCATCCATAGAGCAGAACCTGTTCATCGGTGGTAAACGAAAAAAGTTCCCTGTTAGCGAAATTATAGGTCTGCATGGTCGCTTTCGCCCCCGCATTATCCTTGAGCAGACGTATTTCCTTTCCTTTATTATCATGTATTGCGTATACGGGCGGCGTATTCAGGTCGGAATATACATTGTAGTAATATTGTGTGGTCGTGCTAAATTCAGGCGTATTCCAGCCTTTGCCGTTGGAAAGCATTCTTTTGTTTTTACCGTTAAAGTCGATGCAGTACAGGTCGCGATTGAGCGTAGCCGTTTCGTTGGAAAGATAATAAATCAACCTGTTTTTTGTGTCGACGGCGCAAATTTCGGCAACTTCCCATTTACCGTTTGTCAGTTGAACACTGTTTCCGCCAAGCGTTACCTTATATATATGATTAAATCCGTTGCGTTCTGAGGTTGTAATCAGCGTATGATTATCTTCCAGAAAATAATACTGATGCGTAACGTCCAACCAATACGGATTTTCGTCGGTATAGACAATATCCTGTTTTTTCGTAAGGACATTGTACCTGAAAAAATCCAACCTGTTCTGATGACGATTCAGTTTCAAGGCAATTAATTCCTTCGCATTCGGCAGCCAATAGATGCGGGGAAAATAACAGTTGGAATTATCTCCCAGATCGAGTTTGGTTTTTTGATTGTCTGCGAGGTCGTAGATATAGACATCCACCAATGAATTATCTTCTCCTGCTTTGGGATATTTAAATTTATATTCGGTCGGATACAGTTCGCCCCAGATTGTCATGGAAAATTCTTTTACCCGTTGTTCGTCGAAGCGAAGAAAGGCTAATCGACTGTTATCGGGCGACCATGCAAGACATTGAAACATATCCAATTCTTCTTCATAGACCCAGTCTGCCATGCCGTTGATAATATGTCTGTCTGCTCCGTCGTCCGTAACCGCTGTTTCCCGATTGTTTTCCAAATCTTTGATGAATATATTGTTATTGCGAACGAAGGCAACTTTTTTACCATCGTCGGAAAAAACGGCAAAGTTTTGTTTTCCTTTCAATGTGTCGGAGAGCGGTTGCAGTAACTTGTCTTTGAGGTTGTAAATGAAATAAAAAGCCTTTGACGAACGTCGATAAATATATTCCATTTGCGTGGCTATCAGTAATTGTGTTTCCTTGCTGTCGAAGGAGTACGAATGTATTTTTTCCATCGACAGACTTCCATTGGAAGCGCTTTTTAAATCATCTGCCGTTACGAGGGACGCCATTTTATCTCCTGTTGCGAAGCTGTGTTTATCGATACCGTCTTTGTGAGTTACGGTATAATAATCTCCCGAAGACAAAAGCGAAAAACCTGCTATTCCCGAAGAAGCAAAGACCTGTTTTTTCCATATATCTTCCGGACTTATTTCTTTTGTTTGTCCAAAAAGATTGTTCGCTACTGTCAATAACAACAATAAAGTCAGTTTCCAAATATATTTCATCTTGATACCTAATTAATTAAATGAATAATATGAATAATAATTATGATCCCAAAAGTAGTAAAAATAATTGAGAATTTT
>JAISRU010000109.1 GCA_031273515.1 Bacteroidales bacterium
CCCAATCTGCTGAAACTTTCGGATAAAAGCGTGAATATCTTTTTATAAGCCATTCGCTCGATCATACCCTGCTGTTTGTATATATTAATCAACTGATTGAACCCATTCTGGTCGAGCATGCCAATATCAATCAGTTTCAGGTATTCCTTTTCGGCAGAATACATATCATTTTTACGCAGATAAATTTCTGCCGCAAGCTGATATGCATTGGAAAACTTTTTATTATAATCCGTCATCTGTTTGCAAAGCCCCAAGGCTTTGTCGAAATCGGACATAAAAGAATAAATGTATGCCTGCAAATATTTTTCGCTTTCCCTGTTCGGATCAATGCTTAGAAATCGGTCGAGATACAACAACGCACTGTCAGGCTGATTTTTTTGCAGATATATGTTTGCCATATTCGATAAAACAACTTCATTATAAGGGTCTGCATCCAAAGCCCTGTTGAACAGTGTCAAAGCGCTATCTGCATTGCCCTGCTGCATTTGCTGATAAGCCAAATAATCCGATATGTCGTTCCGTTTGAGAATGATAGAAATCGGTTTACCATCGACCTTTATCGTATGTACGGTATTGGCAGGAGGAAACTGCTGTCCTTTTATCCGTTCGGGCGAAATCCCCGTAAGGGTAAAAATCGCATAATCCCAATCCGAATTACTCCGTTCGTACCAGCGAATAAAAGCGGTCTGAAAATGCGACGTATCATGACGCAGGATATATTCCACCGAAGGCGTATGCCATGTGGCGATAACAATTTTCCCCTTTGTTTTTACTTCCGATGTGTCGGCATGAGCCATCACCCATTCCGTCGCCTCGCGCGCAGAATGATAGTAATAGTCTAATTCGTATTCTCCGTAAGCCTTGTTCATTCCACCGCCAAGCTTGTTGAAATAGACGTATTCGTAAGGATGATTGCGGATAATGTGCGACAGAGGCGTAATGAGCAAAAGCAAAGGAAGAACAGCCATGCCCGCTTTGACATATTTATTTTTCATGCGTACCATAAGAGCGTTGAAGCCAAGTCCTGCCGCTACAGCCATAGGAGGATAAGCGAAAATCGCATGACGCCATCCGCCATAGACATTTGCATTGCTGTAAACGATCCAAAAGACGGGAAAGAAAAAAGCAAAATAGATAATAAAAGTATTGAAACGGTTTTCCTTTTTCCATCCGCCTGCAAAGGGATAAATCAACAAGCCGATAATCACAGCCACAGGAATGCTGATTAATATGTATTTAGGCGTATAATACCACGGTAACATATCCGACCACTGCATCGTCCCTTCAAATATCTGACGAAGAGAAACCTGAAAATGCGCCATATTGTTGTATACCGTAGATACATTCTGGAAAGGATCTACCAAAGCGTAGGGCCATAAAAGCACGGCAAGGAAAAATCCTGCCGTCGAAATGGCTACTCCATAGACAAAAAGTCGTGAAATCAACTTGGGTAGAGGCAAAAGGGAGGTGTTTTCGTTTTTATTTTTCTTTTTCTTGCGATTCTGAGCCGAAGACGTCGTTTTTGTTTGTCTGTATTGCGTTGCGATATAATGTATGAGATAAATCAGGGCAAACAGACCAAAATAAGCAATTAGCAGCAATCCTCCCACACGGATACCGATTGCCACGCCAATGCTGACCGCAAGCATAATGGCGACTTTCAGAGGCGGCTTGGGGAAAGTCTGCAGGAAATAAAAAATGTAGTACGTTCCCATAATCATCATAGCTGCAAAGGGAATATCTTTCGGATTATTGAAAGAATGCCCCAGATAACGTGGCGACAGAAATAGCAGTATCATGGTTATGATTGCCGCATACCAGCTTTTGCTCATTCTGAAGGCTAATAATCCTGCAAACAAAATTCCGATGAAACCAAAAAGTGTATTGATGGTATGCCGTACAGCCAAAATATCTTCAATCTGAAAGACGGTAGCAATCAGACAGGCAATATTATCAGGTGTTTGTCCATATTCGCGACTGTTACCGTATCTGCCAATAGAAGCAACAGCAGAGGTATCTTCGCCTAACGTATAGTAAAAATTCAAGACACGTTCTGCGTGTTGTATTAAATCGTCTTCATCACCCGACATACCAGTTCCTTGACAGAGAAACAGCATCAGCAAGGCGATAACAAAAGCCGTAATTCCGAAGAGTAAACGGTCTTTTTTCCCAAGTATTTCTTTTATCTTTTCGTATTTCATGAGTTATAATCTTTTATTGATCGTTCTAAAATCGCCAATGGCTTTGAACCCAATTTTGATAATCCGTTTCAGGTTGATAGAGTTTGTTCCTTTCTGACGCGGTTTGAACGTAATAGGCGTCCAAAACAGTTTCTGTTTCTTTTTCACGGCAATAGTTGTTATTACCACGTTGGACAGGAAAAAATCAGCAGGAATAATGGTCAGATAATTAGCTAAACATTCCTGTTTCATCAGACGGAAAGGCGTATTGGCGTCTTTTACCCAAACGCCGAAAATCAGTTTTACAATCAATTGCAACACCTTCGTTACGACAATGCGTGAAAAGCCGTCCTGACGCTGTTTTCTTGAACCTATCAAGAAGTCGTAATTTTCCCGTTGTTCCCACAATGTCCAAAATTCGTCGGGAACGGTTTGTCCGTCGGAATCGGTCTGGAAGACATAATCAGCGCCCTGTTGCAACGCATAACGATACGCATACAAACAGGTTGATCCGTGTCCTGAATTGGGTTTGGTTTCGGCTACAAAGTAAGGATATTCTTTTTTCAATTCTTTCATCCGTTGATAAGTATTGTCTTTACTGCCATCGTTGAAAATGACCAAGCGACTTCCATTACCCGTTTTTTCCACAATGGGATGCCACTGTTCTACAACACTTCGGATATTTTCTTCTTCGTTATACGCCGGCATAACGATATACAATTTATTTCCCATATCTGTTCTTTATTTATGATGTATTTTTCTGAATGTAATAAACTTATTTAATATAAACTGTAAAATAGCCACTGCAATGATTGTTGTCAATTTTGCATACATTTTATCCCATGCCATAATTTGGATCATTAGATACAGCATCCCTGTACTTAGCAGCAAACTTGTCAGTCCGATGACATAAAAGGACAAAAAACGATACAGTGTCTTATCTTTCGTTTTGAAGTTATATTGTCTGTTTAAAATAAAACTGCACAGTATACCACAGTGAATACTTATAAAATGAGAAAAAAGATAATATAATCCTGCTTTCAGCAACAATGTATATATCAACAAATCAAGCCCGGCGCTTGTACTTCCGATAATGCCGTAGAGTATCAGATTTCTGTATTTATGATATAAACGTATAATGTGTTTTTTCATTTTATTACTATTTATCAAAATATCTCAATGCTGAAGCCACTACTTTATCCATGTCGTAATAGGTATATTCGGCAAGTCGTCCTCCGAAAATAACGTTGTGTTCTTTGTCCGCCAGCAGTTTATACTGTTGATATAATGTGTTATTTTCCAAATTGTTGACAGGATAGTAAGGTTCATTGTTCTGATCCCATGCAGCGGGATATTCGTAGGTTACAACGGTATCAGGTTGTGAACCGAACTCAAAATGTTTATGTTCGATAATACGGGTGTAAGGCGTTTGGACGTCGGTATAATTAATCACTGCATTGCCCTGATAATTATCGACATTTTCCATCTGGTTATGCTTAAACTCCAGACTTCTATAGCACAATGCGCCGTAACAGTAATCGAAATAAGCGTCTATCGCGCCTGTGTAAACTATTTTAGACGCCAAAGGAAGATAGTACTCTTTCTCTTTAAGGAAATCGCTGTTTAAAACAACTTCGATGCCTTCCAATAGTTTTTCAAACAGAAGAGTGTATCCTCCTGTGGGAATACCCTGATAAGGGTCGTTGAAATAATTGTTGTCGAAAGTAAAACGAAAGGGCAAGCGACGAATAACAAAAGCAGGAATTTCAGTAGCTTTCATTCCCCATTGTTTTTCCGAATAGCCTTTGATCAGTTTTTCGTAGACGTCTTCACCTCCAAGTACAAGCGCCTGTTCTTCCAGATTGCGGGGTTCTTTGATATGAGCGTATTTTTGTTTCTGTTCTTCTATTTTTGCACGAGCTTCTTCCGGCGTTTTCACTTTCCACAACTGATAGAATGTATTCATATTGAAAGGCAAATTATACAATTCTCCTTTATAGTTGGCGATCGGAGCATTCACGTAATGGTTGAACGACGCAAACATACTGACATAATCCCAAATCTTTTTATTGGCGGTATGGAAAATATGTGCGCCGTACTGGTGAACATGAATGTCTTTGATTGTGTCAGTAAAAGCATTTCCTCCAATGTGATTGCGACGTTCGACAACCAAACATTTGCATCCTCTTTTTTGAGCTTCATGAGCAAAAACAGCTCCAAAGAAGCCTGCTCCGACCACTAAATAATCATATTTCCTCATCTGTATTTTATTGATATTAAACAACAGAACAACATCTTTATAAAATTATAATCCATGACCAAACTATTTCTTTGACAGAAAATATATTTTCTGCAAAGATAGCAAAAAAACAAATCAAATGTTTCAAAAGTTGATTCTATGCTAAATATTTTTTAGGCATTGTCTATTTCGACACAGATAAGTATTTTCTTTTTTTTATTTTCCCGCAGAAGCGTAGATTTCCGCAGAATTGTTCACTTGTCTACTTATTAGTGTTTCGACAACTTCGCACAGTCAGTTTCATCTTTGAAGCCCTCTTCTTTATTTTTTTACCACAACACAATATTGCGCTCCGAGAGGAATCCATGTCAATTGATATTCTATCGTTTTAAACACTTTGTTTCTCCACGGAAAAAAATAGGTGTATTTTAATTTTACCTTTGTCTTTTTATCTTTTCCAAAAATATCACGTATAAGTGTTTTACAATATTTGGGTGTCAACATTGTTGCATTGTCGTCTATAGGGGTACGTTTTACAAACCATCTTGATAAAGGATTATACATATTCATCTCAAATATTACCAGATAAGTATCTTTTTTCATATAGGTATATAGAGCTGTCAGCCATTGTTTATGTTCTTCAGGAGGAATATGATGCAATACACAATTGACAAAAACACAATCTATTTTTCCCTCATATACTTTTAAGTCTTCCGGTACTTCAATAAGATCAAAATGACAATCAGGAATATTTTCGGACACTTGTCGGATTGATTCAGGCGATACGTCGCATCCATAGATTTCTGCATTCGGAAAACATTCCTTCAGATAGGGAATATACAGACCTACTCCGCAACCATATTCCAATATAGACTTGGGAGTGTATGGCACTAAACGTTTTAGATATTCCAACTTATAATTTAATATACCTTCTCGATAAACTGCAAATATCCCCAATCCTTCTTTTACAAGGTTGTCAAAACCATCAGCCATACTATCAAATTCTGTTGGACTTGGTTTTTTTTCTTTGTTTTTTTCTACTTTCATTTGACTCCTTTTGTTAAGTTTTTATAATAAAAAAATAAATTATTCATCTTTGTATTCGAATAAAGCAAGTTGTTTGATAATATATACTCATATATATCAGACACATACAAATGCCTCTCCCTTTTCTTCAAAGGAAAAGTACTTGTATTTAGCAAACTAACGTCTATTATATTATTCATTCTTCTGTCCTATTTAAAATATCTCATTTTATTTATTCAATTAATGGCTGCAAAGGTACAATTAATTTTAATACAAAAGTACATTTGCAAGAAGTTTTTTTCTTTTAATGTGAAATTTCTTTAAATCGGAGATGTAATCTAATTGAAAATGAGTGAATAAATGAATAAGTGTACAAGCGTCAATAATTGAAATTTTTCAATCATGCCATACGGACGCAAACAACCCATGCCGTCATTGTGAAACGGAGTTCGACGGTAGTCAATTGTGAGGCACGAGCAATGTGGCAATCCAGAAAATCCGCCTTCCGTGCCTTCGCCATTGTCTGAATCAGGATTGGCTTTGCCTTTCTCCTTCTTACTCGGCAGAAGCAAACAAGTTTGCCTCTGCTCTCGCTTCGTGCGTCAATTTACAGGATTTCAGGATTAGCAGGATTATTTTGTCTGAACTCTGATTTATCTGATTAACTTGATGAGCATGATTATTAGTGGATGTAGGGGACATTATTTTCTGCGGAAATCTGAGACAATACTCGTCGCTTGCGCTCTTGTCCACTTGTCCACTCGTTCACTTACAATAACGTAAAAATAATCGTCCTGTATTCAGGCAGTTATAGATGTCCCGTCAGGGACAAAATGTTGGTAGAACAAAAACCTCATTTCCACCTGATTTTTCCAACAAAACAACCGCAGTAGCCATGGAATATCATATAGAAACCTAACCTCATTAGCTCATTATTACCTCATTAAAAATACAGTACATGAAAATAGCATACAATAATCTATACACACATTTTATTTTTACGACTTTTTTCTCTTCTCCACACAAATAACGGTAGAACCATTTTTAATGAGGTAATGAGGTTTGGCGTCTGGGCTAACTCATTGGTTACTGAGGTAGTTTAGTTAAGAAAATCAGGTTATAATGAGGTTAAAAAACTCCGAAGGAGTTCAATATGAATAACCCCCAATGAAGCGTAGCGATTGGGGGGAAGAAGACAATTGGGGAAGACAATAATCCCG
>JAISRU010000149.1 GCA_031273515.1 Bacteroidales bacterium
CCATCCCTGCGGGATTTTTTACACTTGCGACAATTTGAAATGCACCCAAAGAGGAAGACAATCCTCATCCGCAGGCTCATTTTCAATTTTCAATTTTCAATTCTCAATTTAAAGTGCTATCTTTGCAGACTTCGGATAAAATTGCATTTGGGATTGTATTTTACTCCAAAACAATTATATTGAAACAGAAACAAATGTTTAATTAAAAACAAAACAGACGATATACTATATGGATGCATTGGTTTTAGAATTGAAAAAAGAAATTATCGAAGTACTGAACTTGGAGGACGTCAAACCTGAAGACATCAATGAAGACGCTCCACTGTTTGGAGAAGGCTTGGGTTTGGATTCCATTGATGCTTTGGAACTGATTGTTTTAATGGAAAAAAATTACGGAATTAAATTATCTAATGCGGCTGAAGGGAAAGAAATATTCAAGTCGGTGAAAGTAATGGCAGATTATATTTCAAAACATAGAACGAAATAGATGACAAACCGAATTGTGGTTACGGGAATGGGTATTATTACCGGACTTGGTATCGGTAAAACGGCGACTTTGCATGCATTGTTACAAAAACGTTCAGCCATTGGCGAGGTCAAATATTTACAGACAATCCATAAGGAGATACCTGCAAGCGAAGTCCCGCTGACCAACGAACAAATGTATCAACTGCTGACCGTCGAAGAAAGTCAGATCTGTACCCGTACCGCCTTGTTGGGAAGAATTGCCTTACGCGAAGCGCTCGAAGAAGCGTCTATCTACACCAAACGACCCAAAAGAATGGCGTTTATTTCAGGGACGACCGTCGGAGGAATGGATAAAAGCGAACAGTATTACAGACATTTTCTGTCCGACAATACCCGAAATCCCTACATCGAAGCCCATGACTGCGGAGCAACAACCGAGCTGATTGCCAAAGAATACAAAGGAGACTTCGATATGATGACAACCATCTCAACAGCATGTTCTTCGGCTGCCAATGCCATTATTCTGGGCGCAAATCTTATCAAGACGGGCAGACAGGACGCAGTTGTGGCAGGAGGAAGCGAATGTCTAAGTAAATTTCATTTCAATGGCTTCAACGCCCTGATGATCTTGGACAAACAAGCCTGCAAACCCTTCGACGCCGAAAGAGCAGGACTCAATCTGGGTGAAGGAGCTGCTTTTATCGTCATAGAATCGGAACAATCGGCAAAAGAACGGAATGTCGTTCCGATATGTCGACTGTCAGGATATGCCAACACCTGCGACGCCTATCATCAGACAGCCTCTTCTCCAAATGGCGAAGGAGCTTTCCTCGCCATGAAAAAAGCGTTGGAACAAAGCAATTTGCATCCTCATGATATCGATTACATCAATGCGCACGGAACAGGCACTCCCAATAACGACGAAACGGAAGGTATCGCCATTATGCGCATCTTTGGCGACAATATTCCCTGTGTATCATCCACAAAATCTTTTACGGGACATACGACAAGCGCGGCAGGAGGCGTCGAAAGTGTTATTTCCATGCTGGCTTTGCAACATAATTTTATTCCCGTGAATTTAAATTTTTCTCAACCCATGAAAGAACTTTCATTTGTTCCGGCAATGCAGAGCAAAACAACCCGACAATTAAAACATGTTCTTACCAATTCTTTCGGTTTTGGAGGAAATAATTCTTCCTGTATTTTTTCACAAACAGAATTATGATGCATATTTATCTATATTCCGCAGGACATATTTCCAATCAAAATCCGCTTTCGGACGAATGGTTTACCGAACCTATCATTTATAATAAGCGTTATACCCGTTCTCTCGAACCTGATTTTTCGGCGTATATACCTCCTGCGCTATCCCGAAGAATGGGAAAAGCGCTTAAAAGAGCATTGGTTACGGCATTGCATGTTGTTCGACAAACGGGGATAGACAAGCCCGACGCCATTATTACGGGAACAGGATTGGGTTGCGTCGAAAATACCGAAAAGTTTTTGACTGCCATGTTGGACAACAACGAACAACTCTTGCCGCCAACCTGTTTTATGCAATCGACGCACAATACGATCAGTTCTCAAATAGCGGTTTATCTCAAATGCAATACGTACAACAGTACTTATTCGCATCGGGGGACGTCTTTCGACAGCGCCCTGTTCGACGCCTGTATGCAATTTGAACTGGGAGAAATCTCCACTGCTTTGGTCGGCGGTCACGACGAACTCACGCCCGATTATTTTCGTCTATTGGACAAAATATCCTACTGGAAAGAAGGAGAAATTTCAGAGAAAATACTGCGGGAAGGAAATACAGAAGGTTCTTTTGCAGGCGAATGTTCTGTCAGTTTCATGCTGGGGAACAAGTCGAGGCGGGATGCTCTTTGTGAAATCAAAAATGTGGAGTTGCTCTACAATCCTTCCGAAAGACAGTTATCGCAGGCAATACAGGACATACTGCAATCCAATCGACTACGTTTGCAGGATATAGATATGATGCTTGCCGGCATCAACGGCGACAAAGACAACGACAGCATTTATAAAGATCTGCATACTGCCTTTTTCCCTGACAAACCCTTGCTCTGGTACAAACATATTTTCGGAGAAGCATATACGACGTCGGGTTTGGGACTGTATGTTGCCGCAACGATTTTACAAAAAGCGAGTCTTCCTCGACATTTGGTCTACAATGTCGGCGCAAAGACTTCCCGATTTAATAATATATTATTGTGTAATCATTTTCGGAATAAAGACTATTCTTTAATACTTTTATCCTCATGTTTAGATTAATAGGTTTAATATTGGTTCAGAGTGTATTGTTGGTGGCGGCGCAAATATTTTTGAAGATATCTGTCCGTCTGTTTGGTTCGTTCGCATGGACGACGGCTTATTTCAAAACGGTGTTTACGACGTGGCAATTTCCCGTATCGGGCGTTTGCGCCTTGGGAGCTTTCTTTGTATGGATGTATGTTTTGAAACAGTATGCATTCAGTCTGGCATATCCTTTGTTGTCGATCAGCTACATCATCGGACTGCTGGCTGCATATCTGTTTTTGCATGAAACAATTCCTTATACACGCTGGATCGGCGTAATTATCATTATACTCGGAGTATATTTTGTGGTGAAATAAATGTTGCGATAATATAAATGTATCAGTATGCATACCTGACGGGATGCTTTTCTGGATTGCCGCACTCCGCTCATTTCGACAAGCTCAATGACCGGAAAGGGGCGAAATCTCCCTCTATGGAGGGGCAGTGGGTGGTTTATCGTCCGAATGGCAACGATAAGGGCACATGGACACTTGCTGTGTTCCGACAAAACAAGGGGTTGAAACCCCTTGCTTACATCAAGACAAATATTAATTTCAAAGAACGTTTTTGCGTCGTCCGT
>JAISRU010000151.1 GCA_031273515.1 Bacteroidales bacterium
TGTTTTTCTATTGATATGAATGTCCTACGGACATTTGAGTTTCCCCGTCAGGGGATACATATCAATAGAAAATGCGATGCCTCTCCCAACCATATTGTCCGTAGGACATTCACCTGCGACGACCTCTCTAAAGGGAAATCATCCCACGTCATCCTCCTTTTTTCCCTGACGACCCAGCGGCAGGGTGGGGACTTACAATGACGTTGATAGTAAAGTAAATAAAAATTATAAACCTATGAAAAAGAAAGGAACTTTGTACGGATAAATTTCCGCACGTGTGCGGGCTACACTTACCCAGTGGGCGATGAGTAATTACCCAGTGTATAATTTTTGCCGCACACGTATGTAAAAATGATAGCTGATAATGAAACAGTTAGAAGAACATTTATAGATGTGTGTGTTTTCATCAAGCCGTTTCTGTTAAAATTGTCCGAACCGCATTAAACGAATTGAGAATTGAGAATGGCGCAAAGCGACGATTATTTATTTCCCGCAGAACCGACGCACGAAGCGAGAGCAGAGGCAGCTTGCTGACTATGCCAAGCAAGAAGGAGGAAGCCCGAAGGGCAATACCGCCGATTTCCGCAGAATTGTTCACTTGTCCACTCGTTCACTTGTTTACTAATAATCATGTTAATCAGATAAATCAGAGTTCAAGACAATTTCTGGATTGCCACATTCCGCTTCGCTACATTCGCAATGACGGCGCGGGTATTTGCGTCCGTATGGCAATTATCAATTGTCAATTCTCAATTAAATATGCTATCTTTGCAGCGTGAATGATATTTTTTTTACAAATGATGATACATCGACAGAATTATTCTATTAAAACAAACGACCATGACTTTTGAAGAAGGAATATCCAACGTTAAACGCTATAAAACAGGACTTGCATTAAGCGGAGGAGGCATTAAGGGATTATGTCATGCGGGAGCGATAAAGGCATTGGAAGAATACGACGTCAAACCTGATATTATTTCGGGCGTGAGCGCAGGAGCCATTGTCGGAGCTTTCTATGCCGACGGCTATTCTCCCGATGAAATTGACGCTGTTTTTTCAAATATGTCTTTCTTGCAATATGCCAAGATACAGTTTCCTACAGATGGATTTTTCCATATCGACGCTTTTCGGGAATTTCTTCGTAAAAAACTGCGTGCAAAAACCTTTGAAGAATTGTCCATTCCGCTTCGGATTGTGGCTACCGACTTCGACCACGGACAAACATGCGTCTTTGAAAAAGGAAATCTTATCGATCCTATTATTGCTTCGAGCAGTCTGCCGATCCTGTTCAAACCCACCGTCATCGATGGAGTGAATTACGTGGACGGAGGCGTGCTGAAAAATTTTCCCGTCGGAACGATTTATCCCGATTGTCAATATATTATCGGAGTAAATGCAAGTCCGTTGATTACCAAGGAATATACCAAAAGCCTGCGAAGTATCGTCGCCCGTACCTATCATTTTATGTCGAAAGCAAATATATTGCAGGATAAAGCCCTGTGCGACGTCCTGATTGAACCCGAAGATATGATGAACTACGAAATTTTCGACGTAGAAAAAAGTCACGAAATATTTCAACACGGCTACGTATCGGCAAAGGAAATGCTGTCGCAATTAGATTTGTCGCCTTTTACTGTTTATAATCATAATACTGTCCAAAATTGATAACACTTACATTGCTGTGCTTGCTCGCTTTCGTCTTCGTAAAGAAATCCAAACGTAGAAAAATATTGCTATACCTCCGAACAATCCGCAAAAAATTATACCTTTGCAAAAAGAAATAAACCAACGATGAATAAAGAAAAAATAAGTGTTCCCCGCGGTACCCGTGATTTTCTTCCTCATGAGATGATGCGCCGAAACTATATTTTTGGCGTTATCCGTGATACATTCGAAAATTACGGCTATCTGCCTATAGAAACTCCCGCTATGGAAAATCTCTCTCTCCTGCTTGGTAAATATGGAGAAGAAGGAGATCGTCTTTTGTTTAAGATACTCAATTCCGGCAATTTTATGTCAGGGGTCGATACATTGAATTTAACGGCAAGTCAATTGGCTCTGGCTGTTTGCGAAAAAGGTCTGCGGTACGATTTGACAGTCCCTTTTGCCCGATTTGTGGTTCAGCATCGGCAGGAACTGACTTTTCCTTTCAAACGCTATCAGATACAACCTGTCTGGCGTGCCGACCGACCTCAAAAAGGCAGATACCGCGAATTTTATCAATGCGACGCCGATGTGATAGGAAGCAATTCCCTGCTCAACGAAGCTGAACTTGTGATGATGACCGATACCGTTTTTTCACGATTAAAGATGGATGTGCGTATCAAAATCAACAATCGTAAAATATTGGCGGGCATAGCGCAACTCATCGGTTGTGAAGATAAATTGACAGATATTACCCTTGCCCTCGACAAAATTGATAAAATCGGATTAGACAAAGTGAACGAAGAACTTTTGTCCAAAGACATTCCTGCAACGGCGATAGATACCTTGCAACCTGTTCTGCTTTTACAGGGGACGAATGAAGAAAAAATCAAACAACTGAAAACCATTTTGCAGCATTCACCCACAGGTCTGAAAGGCATAGAAGAAACAGAAACGCTGTTCGGCTTTTTTGCGACAAAAGACCTTGCTCCCCTTGCCCGCATGGAATTGGATGTTACGCTGGCAAGAGGACTTAATTATTATACGGGACTTATCTTTGAAGTCGAGTCTTTGCAAACGGCAATGGGAAGTATTGCAGGCGGAGGTCGCTATGATAATCTGACGGCTGTCTTTGGTTTGCCCGATATGTCGGGGGTTGGGATTTCGTTCGGGATTGAACGTATTTATGATATATGGAGCAAATTGAATGAAGATAACACGCATGCAATCAATCAGAAGTTACTTGCCTTGTTTATCAATTTCGGACAAGAGGAAGTTCTTTATTGTCTAAAGGCGCTCAAGAGATTACGGGAAGCCAATATCAGTGCGGAACTTTTTCCCGAAGAGGCAAAATTGCAAAAGCAAATGAAATATGCCAACGACAAACAAATTCCATACGTGATTTTGGCAGGAGAAAATGAAATAAAACAACAACAATATACTGTAAAAAATATGCGGACAGGACTGCAAAAGACAGTTTCGTTCGACGAATTAATAACCATTATAACAGAGAAATAAAACGATCCGAAAATATGGAGAAATACAAAATCTTGAGCGAACCCTTAACCTTGAAAACAATCCACAGACTGATTACCGATCAGTCGCAATTGGAATTATCACAGGAAGCGGTCGGAAACATCCAAGAGTGTCGAGATTATTTAGACAAAAAGATACAGACGCAAAAAGAACCGATTTACGGCGTTACGACAGGCTTCGGGTCGTTGTGCGACACTTCGGTGGACGAAAAAAAATTGGGGAAACTGCAGGAAAATTTAATGATGTCGCATGCCTGCGGTACGGGAGAAACTGTTCCGCATGAGATTATACGACTGATGTTGTTGCTTAAAATTCAATCGTTGTCGTATGGTCATTCGGGCGTGCAGTTGGAAACGGTGCAGGGATTGATCGACCTGTATAATCATCATTATTATCCTGTTGTTTATCAGCAGGGGTCATTGGGTGCTTCGGGCGATTTGGCTCCATTGGCGCATCTTTGTCTGCCTCTGATAGGTTTGGGAGAAGTGTTTTATGACGGAACATGCTATACAGGAAAAGAAATTCAAACGAAATTAAACCTGAAACCGCTGAAACTGAAATCGAAAGAAGGTCTGGCATTGTTGAACGGAACACAGTTTATGTCTGCCTACGGAGTATGGCTGCTGATGCAGTCGAAAAAAATAATCACGATAGCCGATCTTATAGGATCAATGTCGTTGGATGCGTTTAATGGACGTACCGAACCGTTTATCGAGGAAGTTCATGCTATTCGTCCACATGCAGGACAAAGCATTTCAGCCTTTAATATCAGACGCTTTCTGGAAAATTCCGAAATTGCCTGTCAAAAGAAAAGGCATGTTCAGGATCCTTATTCATTCCGTTGCATGCCGCAGGTTCACGGGGCGACAAGAGATACGATTGATTATGTAACAAAGGTGTTTGAAACGGAAATCAATTCCGTAACCGATAATCCGACTGTCTTTCCAAAAGAAGACATGATTGTTTCGGCAGGGAATTTTCACGGACAACCGCTTGCATTGGCGTTGGATTTTCTGAGTATCGCCATGGCGGAATTGGGTAATATTTCCGAACGCAGGATTTATCAGCTTATCGACGGGAAAAGAGATTTGCCGCCTTTTTTGGTTGCACAACCGGGGTTAAATTCGGGATTTATGATTCCTCAGTATACGGCGGCGTCGATTGTCAATCAGAACAAAACCTTGACCATGCCTTGTTCTTCCGACAGCATTATTTCATCGCAGGGACAGGAAGATCATGTCAGTATGGGCGCTAATGCAGCTACAAAATGCTATCGAATTATTGAGAATGTCGAAAAGATATTGGCAATAGAACTCTTTAATGCGGCTCAGGCAATGGAATTTCGAAGACCCTTAAAATCTTCGTCAGTTATAGAAAGCATTATTGAAGACTACCGTCGGGAAGTTGATTTTATCCATACCGATACGGTGATGTATGATAAAATAAAGAAAAGTGTGGAATTTATACATGATCTGGAAAATGGTTTTGAGATATCGTCCGTTTGGCAGGTTTGATGCGGTTGAGCAAAAACATAGACAATCCTTTTTGACGTCGTTTTTGATGCGGATTTGTCGTTTTTGGTGCGAAATGATGCCCTGTTTTTGGGCTGTTTATGCCAAAAATCCGAACGGTCGATTGTATTTTATTCAGTACAAGGCAAATAAAATTTCGTCAAAAAGCGCTTTCCTATTGTTTTATTCTTTAATTTTGCATGAACTTAAAAATAGTAAAAAAAATATACAATCCTAATAATAAATCAATAAAACAAAAAAGAATTATGAAGACAGTACATAATTTCAATGCGGGACCCTGTGTCCTGCCCCAACAGGCAATCAACAGTTCGATAGAAGAATTAAAAGATTTTGCCGGAACCGGTATGTCGGTTATAGAGGTGTCGCACCGTTCGAAAGAATGGCAAGGCGTTATGGATGAAACAGAAGCGCTTTGGAAAGACTTGTTGCAAATTCCTGATGGATACAAAGTTCTATTTATGGGAGGCGGAGCGAGTACGCAGTTTATGATGGTTCCTTTCAATTTATTGGAAAAGAAAGCAGCCTATTTAGAAACGGGCGTCTGGGCGAAAAAAGCGTCCAAAGAAGCGGATTTCTTTGGCGAAGTAGTAAAAGTTGCTTCATCGGCAGACAAAAACTACACCTATATTCCTCAGGGATACGAAATTCCAAAAGACGCCGATTATTTTCACATTACGACCAACAACACGATTTACGGAACGGAAATTCATACGGATATGGCATCTCCCGTAACATTGGTTGCCGATATGTCGTCCGATATTATGAGTCGTCCTGTGGATGTATCCAAATACGGTCTTATTTATGGCGGCGCACAAAAGAATGTCGGACCTGCCGGAGTTACTTTTGTCATTGTCAGGGAAGATATATTGGGGAAAGTCAGCCGTAAAATTCCTACGATGATTGACTACAGAACGCATATCAAAGAAAGTTCCATGTTCAATACGCCTCCCGTATTTTCTATTTTGGTAATGAATAAAACCTTGAAATGGATAAAGGAAACAGGCGGTTTACAGGCTATTTACAAGCAGAATATAGCCAAAGCTGCATTGTTGTATTCCGAAATCGACCGCAATGCCATGTTTGTAGGAACGGCAGAAAAAGCATCCCGTTCTGTGATGAACATCTGTTTTGTGATGGCAGACGGCTATCAGGAGAAAGAGTCTGCATTCATGGAATTTGCCAAAGAACGCGCTATGGTGGGAATTAAAGGACATCGTTCGGTTGGAGGGTTCAGAGCTTCTGTTTACAATGCCTGTCCGAAAGAAAGCGTGCAGGCGCTTGTTGACTGTATGCGGGAATTTGAGACATTAAATACTTAATAAAGAACCAAATGAAAGTATTAGTAGCGACAGAAAAACCGTTTGCCAAAGTAGCGGTGAACGGTATTCGGACAATTGTAGAAAAAGCGGGCTTTACATTGTGTCTGCTTGAGAAATATACCGATGCGACCGATCTGTACAAAGCCGTTGCCGATGTTGATGCATTGATTGTCCGTTCGGATAAAGTGACCAAAGAAGTGATTGAAGCGGCCTCGAATTTGAAAATAGTTGTTCGGGCAGGCGCAGGTTACGATAATTTGGATTTGGCAGCCTGTACGACAAAGAACATTGTCGCAATGAACACGCCCGGACAAAATTCCAATGCTGTGGCGGAACTTGCTGTGGGAATGATGCTTTATATGGCTCGTAACTGTTTTAATCCGGGTACAGGATCGGAGTTGAAAGGTAAAAAATTAGGTATTCATGCTTATGGTAATGTCGGCAGAATGGTTGCCGGTATTGCAAAAGGTTTCGGCATGGAAACATACGCTTTCGATCCTTTTATTTCCGACGACCGTATGAAATCCGAAGGAATTATTCCTGTCGGTTCGGCAGAGGAACTGTATGCTTTATGTGATTATATTTCTCTGCATATTCCTGCTACGGAGGAAACAAAGAAATCGATCGGTTATACATTGTTGCAGAAAATGCCTGTCGGAGGATGTTTAGTAAATACCGCTCGCAAGGAAGTTATCCATGAAGAGGAATTGCTTAAAATAATGGCAGAAAGACCCGATCTGAAATATTGTACGGACATTGCTCCGGCAAATGCGGAAGAATTGAAAGTCCAGTTTGGGACTCGTTTTTTTGCTACTCCTAAGAAAATGGGCGCTGAAACGGCAGAAGCCAATATCAATGCCGGATTAGCCGCCGCAACCCAGATTGTGAATTTCCTCCAAACAGGAGATAAAACATTTCAGGTGAATTAGAAAATCTACTTTTAATTGTATAGGCAATATAGGCTGTTCAAAATCTATTGGGCAGCCTTTTCTTTTTAGTGAATCTGTGGACAAGTGAACATGTGAACAAGTGGACAAGTGGACAAGTGGACAAGTGAACAAGTGGACAAGTGGACGAGTGAGATTACGAAAGAGTATTCTGGATTGGCTTTACCTTCCTCCTTGCGGTTCGGCAGAGACAAACAAGTTTGCCTCTGCGCTCGCTTCGTGCGTCGATTTACAGGATTTTAGGATTTGCAAGATTGAATAGTGTCTGCGGTATCCTGCGGGAAATAATAATTGTCGCTTTGCGCCATTTTCAATTGTCAATTAGTTAAGCGCTTTTTTTATAGCTCAGCACAGCCCATGCGTTGAAAAACAGCGCAAAACCGCAGAGGGCAAACAGTTGAGGCATCAGTTCGGACATGCCGCTGCCTTTAAGGTACACCGACCGCATCACCTCCATGAAATATTTCAGCGGATTGACAACCGTAATCCATTGCGCCCACTCCGGCATACTGCTCACAGGAGTAAACAGTCCGCTTATCAGGATGAGTATCACCACGAAAAAGAAAAT
>JAISRU010000163.1 GCA_031273515.1 Bacteroidales bacterium
ATGAAAATTATAGCAAAAAAGATTGGAAAAGTCTTTCTGTGGCTGCTTGCATGTATAACTGCATGTATCTTTTTGGCGTGCATCTTACTGACTGTTCCTGCTATACAAACTAATATCGCCCAAAGAGCCGCCGCTTTTCTGTCGGAAAAACTGCATACGGAAGTTTCTATCGCGAAATTACGCATCGATTTCAATCTGAATATTCAGTTGGAAGATATACGGTTGAACGACCTTCACGGCAATAATCTGATTTCGGCAAAGAAAGGCAGTTTAAGTTTTCCTTCTTTCAATACAGGGACGGCAAATGTTGAAATCCGCAATATTATTTTAGACGAAGCTGATGTTATCCTGCGTCGATATGAGTCGGACACGGCATTGAATCTGCAATTCTTTATCGATTTTGTTCGTCCGTCCAAAAAGACGGAAACCATTGTTGATTTACAGAAAATCCAACTGCGCAACAGTCGTTTTCAATTGCGAAACGATACTTCTGCAAAAGAAGATAAGGAAGGCGTTTGGAATTATTCCAATATGATAATCGAAGATATTAATCTTCAGCTTGGTCAGTTGCTTATTATCGGGGACAGTCTGAATTTTTACATCGACAAACTCTCTGCAAGAGAACGGTCGGGATTTGAGGTAGAGGAACTTTCGGGACATTTAATTGTTTGTCGATCGGGTATTCATTGTTTGGACGCAAAGGTTTTGACCGGAAACAAATCGAAACTTTCGCTCGATTTCCGTTTCGATTATACGGACTACAGCGATTTTAAAAATTTCAACGACCGTATTTTCTTCAATACCGACCTGCACAGCGGACTACTTAATATGAATGATCTGGTTTATTTTGTTCCTTCTTTCAAGGGAATGAATAATACCGTTTGGCTAACCGCTTCGGTCAACGGAGCGCTTTCCGATTTCAAAATCAGAGATATGCAGCTTACTTACGGACAGGCGACGGAAGTAAATGGCGATATAACCTTAAACGGATTGCCAAACATCGAGGAAACTTTTATTGATTTCACGGTTGATAATCTGAAAACCAATGTTACGGACGTCGCATCGTTTTCATTGCCGAACAATAAATCGATACCTGTTCCCGATATGGTGAAAAAACTGCAATGGATACAAACAAAAGGACACTTTCTGGGCATGTACGACAATTTCTTTGCCGATGCAAGTTTTACAACGGCAACAGGAAATATCTCCTGTGAATTAATGCTTAATAATCGCTTTAGTCCCATTGCATACGATGGGAAATTCCGGACAAATAATCTGGATTTGGGGAAAATATTCAACAGAGAAGATCTCGGAACGCTTAGCATGTTGGGACATATAAAAGGAGAAGGCATTACTGTCGAGGATTTGAATTTTCAGCTTCAGAGTACCATATCGAATATTGTCTATAAAAACGAAGCAGTAAAAGACATTTATCTGTCGGGGAATTTTTTATCCAAACAGTTTGACGGAAAAATCAATTGCGACGACGAAGATTTTAATCTGGACTTCAACGGATTGATTGATTTTAATCAGCAAGAACCTCACTATGATTTTGAGGCGGCAATTCACGCATTGAATGTAAGTAAATTCCAGTTTTTTCGTCCCGATTCCAATGTAATTTTGTCTGCTGTCGTAAAGATGGATCTCAACGGACAAGATCCGGAACATCTTCACGGAACATTAAGCATGGACAGCGTTATTTATCAGGAACAGAACACTCTTTATCCCATTCCCGACCTTGCTTTGACCGTCAAACAGAAAGAATATCCGTATAAAGACATTCAATTAACTTCCGATATCTTAAATGCATCCATCTCCGGACGTTTTAACTATATACAGGCGTTCAAGGCAATACAAAAGAATTTACATGACAGACTTTCCAACATTGTACCTCCTCCAACTGCGCCGGATACCACACAGGAAATTTTTAATCAGCAGTTTGAGTTGTCGGTTCATTTAAAGAAATCAGTCCCGTTATTGCATCATTTTGTCCCTTATGTCGACGTCGGCAAGGGTTTTACGGCGAACATTTCTGTTGATCAGTCCAAAAAGACAGGTTCTATCTCGTTTGAAACTCCTCAGTTAGACATTAATCATAAATACCGACTGACCGATTTATCCGTTATCAATCAGCAAAGTGCAAGGATGTTTAACTTAGGGATAAACTGTAATTCCTTTTATACCAAAACGACAGACAGCATCGCTGAAATTCAGGACTTTGATTTGCAGGCAGTCATAACCGATAATGTGATTGATTTTCTGGCTACGGCGGCAGGAAATACAACAAATAAAATACAGGATATATTGATTGAAGGTTCGGTCAGGTTTTCTGACAGGACAACGCAGGGAATAGAATTTATACTGAACAATGGTTCAGTGCTCTGGGACAAAGAATTGTTTCTGCTTGATACCGCCAATTATGTCTATCTTGCCAAAGACAGTCTTTATATTCGCAAATTCGGATTATATGCTCAATCGGGGAAGTCGGTTCTTGTCAAGAGCGGCGTGACGGAAAGAGCGGAAAACGGCATATTTTTCGATTTCAACAAAATAGATTTGGAACTGTTTAATGTTTTTCTAAATCAGTATCAGGTTTCGCTCAAAGGCATTACTACGGGGAAAGGAGCGCTGGTACGCAATGCTTTCGGCTATGCGCTTGGGTCGGCATTGGAGGTCGAAGATTTTTATTTTAACGACGTCCCCATGGGATTTTTTCAGGGCAGAACATTCTGGGACAATATCGAAAAGAAACTGTTTGTACGCGCATCGTTATTCGACGACAAACAAAATCAGCGTAATCCCCTGCTGACAATCGGCGGATATTTCGATCCTCAACGCAGATATATTGATCTGACAGGAAATACAGACAGTCTGAACATAAAAGTGTTAGAGCCTTATTTGCGTTCTTTCGCCTCGACAGTAGAGGGATTTGGCAGCGGAGCAATTACATTTAAAGGTCCTGTTTCAAATCCTGAACTCAAAGGAAACATGGTGATTAAAAAAGCAGTCTTGGGGATTGATTTTCTGAAAACGAATTACTTTATCGAACAGGGTACCATCCATTTTACCGACACAGGATTTATCTTTGACAATATTCCTTTTACCGATGCCTACCACGGAAAAGGCTCTGTAAACGGAATGGTTACGCATAAGTATCTGCGGAATTTTGGCGTGGATTTACGGATTAATGCGGTGAATTTATCGGTGTTGCATACCGAAAGAAAAGACAACGGACTTTTTTACGGAAAGGCTTTTGCGACAGGCAATGCATCCATTTTCGGAATGGTAAATAACACAATATCGGTCAATGCGAATATCGTAACCAATCATTCGACGGATATTACGCTTTCTTTGGATTGGAATACAACGGCTGCGGAAAGTAAATTTATTACATTTGTAACTCCTGAAATGCGGGAGAAAAAAGACACTGCCGCAAGCAAAGAGCCGCAAAATGCAACAGGCATGTTGGTAAATCTTAACATAACGGCAACGCCCGACGCTACGGTTCGCGTATTGTTAGACCCTTCAATTGGAGGCACAATCATTGGCAAAGGAAACGGTACGCTGGAACTTACTCTGGATGAAAGCAACGATTTTTCACTCTATGGAAACTATATGCTTACCGGCGGAGAGTTTAATCTGGCGTATTACGATATATTGACCCGTACCTTTAAACTCGAAAGCGGAGGCGTTATTTCATGGAACGGCAATCCTACGGAAGGTATTATGAATATACGGGCAATACAGGCGGCAAAAGTCCCCATCAATAATCTTTATACCGATGAAGAAGCCCGCAAAGTCAGACCCATAGCTGTAAACAATATCTTAACGCTCAGTGGAAAATTGCTCAACCCTGAGTTTTCATTTACGTTTACTTTGCCCGACGCCGATGAAATCACCAAATCGAAAGTGTACAGCAGCATTGATACCACCGATAGGGAAGCAATGATCCTTCAGATGATGTATGTCCTGTTTATGGGTAAGTTTGCCATATCGTCGGATAATCAGGAAGGAGGCAATACGGTCAATTTGGATTTGGGTTATTCGATCAGTGAATTTTTGTCTTATCAGTTAAACCGATTTATATCCGGAAGTGTTTCTCAGAACCTTGACGTCAGGGTTGCTTATCGTCCGGGGGAAGATATGTCCGAAAATGAATACAGCGTCGATATTGGAGGATCTTTTCTCGACAACAAATTAACAGTAACGACAAGTGTCGGAATACTTGAACAACAGGATTTAAACGCACAAGACCGTTTTCTGGGCGATATTACCGTCGACTACAAACTGATTCCCGACGGATCGCTTCGGATAAAAGCCTTTAACATAACCAATCAGCAGGATGTGTTACAGTCTGCCGCATCTGCTTCTTCCAAATATTCTCAGGGGATAGGCTTGTCTTTTTCAAAGGATTTCGATA
>JAISRU010000177.1 GCA_031273515.1 Bacteroidales bacterium
AAAATTCCTGACACCTTCACGCTGGTATTTTTTATTGTCGTTGCGGCGGCGATTGCCACATGGTTTGTACCGGGTGGAGAATTTATTCGGGAAACAAAACAAACAGGAAATTCACAACAGGAAACAGTGATTGCCGACTCTTATCATCATGTGGAAAATACGCCGCAGACATGGCAGATTTTTGCCGCTTTTTTCAATGGATTTGTCAAGACGTCAAATATTATTGTCTTCATATTCATTGTCGGAGGCGCTTTCCAGATATTTAATCACACCAAGGCAATCGATACGGGAGTGGCGGCATTTTTGGAAACAATGGAAAAACTTCAACAAAGGAAACTCTTTAAACGAATCAATGTAAATACATGGATTATCGTTTGCATCATGGTGATGTTTAGTCTTTTCGGAGCAGTTTTTGGAATGAGTGAAGAAACGATCGCTTTTGTTATCATTTTTATTCCTCTAGCAATTTCGATGGGATATGATTCCATTGTTGGGGTTGCGATGTGCTATATGGCTGTTCACGTTGGTTTTGCAGGAGCCATGTTCAATCCTTTTACCATAGGAATAGCACAGGGACTTGCCGGTTTACCTGCTTTTTCGGGTTTGGAATACCGTACATTCTGCTGGATTGTTTTCACGACAATCGGTATTTTGTTTGTTTTGTGGTATGCCCGTAAAGTAAAAAAGAACCCGCAGCGTTCGCCGATGTATGAATTGGACAACTATTGGCGACAACGCAAGGAAGTCGCAAAAAATGACCAGACGCAGCAAATCAAACGGACGCTTTCGTCGTGGATACTTTGGGGCGTTTGGATGCTGTTTTTTATTTTTCTTTCCATAAAGTATCCTCAAACGCGCATTGCCATATCCGATACGGCACATTCCATACCTGCTATTCCTGCTTTGACCCTGCTGTTCTTTGTGATGGGATTGATAACACTTCGAAAGGGAGTCCGGTTTTTTGTTTTGAATTTATTATTGTTTACTGTTTTGTTTCTCATTGTCGGAGTATTGGGTTATCAGTGGTATATCATGGAAACGGCGACTTTATTTTTAGTCATGGGACTTTCTGCCGGCATTGCCTGCGCAATATCCATTAATCGTATTTTCGGACTGTTTCTGGAAGGATGCAAAGATATTCTGAATGCCGCCTTAGTCGTGGGACTTGCCGGTGGAATTATCATTATCTTACAGGACGGCAAAATAACGGATACGATATTGTTTGCCATGTCCGAATCTATGAAAAATGTCGGGGAAACGGGTTCTCTGATGATGATGTATTTATTTCAGAATGCATTGAACTTAATTATTCCTTCGGGATCGGCGAAGGCTGCGCTCACAGTTCCGATTATGTCTCAGTTTGCCGACATCGTACATATTTCCCGTCAGACGATGGTACTTGCATTTCAATTCGGCGACGGCATTACCAATATGATCACTCCTGCTTCGGGGGTCTTATTAGGATGTCTGGGAGTGGCAAAGATTCCCTATACGATATGGGCAAAATGGGTGTTTCGTTTTCTCTTACTGCTCTTTCTCGTCGGATTTTTATTGCTATGGACTACCCTGCTCTTCCCGCTGAATGGATTTTAACTAATTGAAAATTGAGAATGTGTCTGCGGATACTTATTGTCTTCCCCCTTGCTTTCCCATTGTCTGAATCAGGATTTACGGGAATATTTTCTCTTGAACTGTGATTTATATTTCGGCTACGCTCAATATCCATCTGATTAACGGATGAACATGATTATTAGTGAACAAGCGGACAAGTAAACAAGTGAACAAGGGTGCGAAGCGACGAAAAACAACACCCAAAACACCGTAGGTGTTTCCCTAATCCGAACAAGCCGGAACCAAAGAGGTATTTGAATAGTATAGCAAAAATAACATCAATGTTGGACATGGATACTCAACCCTTTTACTTCCTCTCACTTTTTTCCGGTGATGTCATTTATTCCTGACTTCGACACTGGGACACCCTAAAAATTTCCCCATGTCGCCACTGATACACCCAAAACCAAATAGAGTGTTTGAGAATCGAATATTTACGCATAAAATAATTTTGAATGTCGTTTGTGCCATTCTCAAAGGCTTAAACGCCCAAGTGGTAAAATCAGAAAATATAGTGCTTTTTCAGTCAGGACACCCAAATGGGTGTCCTGAAAATTATAAAACACAAAATATCAATGTGTTATAAAAACAAGATATTGAAAGTGTCAAAGTCAGGAGCCGTCCATTTGGCAAATTGAAGATAATAGTTGTACGCCTTGTCGAACACAAGCATACTGCCTGTGGCTGGATTGAGGTACGGCAAAAGTTCTTATCGTGCATTTTTGCCTCACTGATTTTGACAAACTGTGGCGTGTCGGCGTGTATATCGGTCAGCATGTGTACTTTTAATCCCCCTTTCTTTTTGCCATCGTCCTTCCGATTACGACCAACGCCTTTCATGATCTCCGAAAAAAGCGTTATCGTACTCGAATCAAAGGCGTAAAATTCCTCAAAACTTACCCCTTCCTTACGGTTCTTTTTTCGACGGCTGACCGACAAAAATGGTGAAAAATACCCTGTCAAAGCAAAATAAAA
>JAISRU010000184.1 GCA_031273515.1 Bacteroidales bacterium
TGATTGGCTACGCCTTTCTCCTTCTTGCTCGGCAGAGACAAACAAGTTTGCCTCTGCTCTCGCTTCGTGCGTCGATTTATCTGATTATCTGATGAACATGATTAAAATTAATGGTTAATGATTAATGGTTCATGGTTCATGGTTAATGCCATTGGGATGACGGAATTAGTTGTTTGCGTCGCTTGCGTCATTTTCAATTTTCAATTTTCAATTTTCAATTTATTAAGTGTCATCTGTGTGCTAAAAATAATCACCCGTATGGCATGACTGAAAATTCTCAATTAATTTTGGCTATCCATTCATGGAAATCAGAAATTCATCGTTGGATATGGTATTTTGCATTCTGGTTTTCAGGAAGTCCATTGCTTCTACAGGGTTCATGTCGGACAAATGATTGCGCAGTATCCATATTCGCTGAAGCGTTTCTTTGTCTTGCAGAAGGTCGTCTCTTCGCGTGCTTGAAGCGACAATGTCCACAGCCGGAAAAACACGCTTGTTTGATAATTTTCTGTCTAATTGGAGTTCCATATTCCCCGTGCCTTTAAATTCTTCAAAAATTACTTCATCCATTTTCGAGCCTGTATCGGTGAGGGCAGTGGAAATAATGGTCAAAGAGCCTCCGTCTTCGATTTTGCGAGCAGCTCCAAAAAAGCGTTTGGGCTTTTGCAGAGCATTGGCTTCCACCCCTCCCGAAAGCACCTTCCCCGACGCAGGCGCAATCGTGTTGTATGCCCGCGCCAAACGCGTAATGGAATCCAACAGAATACAGACGTCGTGTCCGCATTCTACCAAACGTTTCGCTTTTTCAAGAACAATATTTGCAATCTTGACATGTCTGTCGGCGGGTTCGTCAAATGTAGAGGCGATTACTTCGGCATTCACGCTCCGAGCCATATCGGTAACTTCTTCGGGACGTTCGTCGATAAGTAAAATAATCAGGTATATCTCAGGATGATTTTCTGCTATCGCATTGGCAATTTCTTTCAACAGAACGGTTTTCCCCGTTTTGGGCTGCGCCACAATCAATCCGCGTTGTCCTTTTCCGATAGGTGCGAACAAATCAATGATACGCGTGGATATGCCTGAGCGTACATCTTTGCGTATCAGGTTTATCTTTTCATCGGGAAAAAGAGGCGTAAGGTAATCAAACGGGATTCTGTCCCGTACTTCATCGGGCGTTTTATTGTTGATTTTATCTACCTTCAAAAGAGGAAAAAACTTTTCGCCTTCCTTAGGTGGACGAACAGCGCCTTCTATAACGTCGCCTGTTTTCAGTCCGAATAACTTAATCTGCGATTGCGAAACATAAACGTCATCGGGAGAATTCAGGTAATTATAATCGGATGAACGTAAAAAACCAAATCCATCATTCATAATCTCCAAAACGCCTTCGGCGACAATGTGCCCGAAAAAATCTACCTTTTTCGGAACATATCCATTGGGTATTTGTCCGTTGGTATTGTTTTTGGGTTCCTGCTGTTTTTCCTTTGCTTCCTGTTTTTCCTGCGTTTCCTGCATTTGCTCAACTTGCTCCGTTTGCTCTACTTCCTGTTTTTCTTTTTGTTTGATTTCCTCCAAGACTTCGGCAGCTACTTTTTCTTTGATGGTGTCGATAAAGGCTTTCGTTTCTTCATCTAAATCTAAAGAAGCATCATCTTCGCCCGAAAATATCAGTCCGCCTGATTTTCGGGGATTCTCTTCCGCTGTATAGGGGTTTTCTTCTTTTTCTTCTTTCTTTGATGCCGCTTTGGATTTGACCGTTCTCTTCTTTGGAGTTTCAACTGTTATTTTCTTTTCTGTTTTGACAGACTTATCCTGCAGTTGATCGTTTTCCGCTGTTTCTTCTTCCGTTTTTGCCGGAGGAACGGCATTGGTTTTGGTTTGTCCGTTCTGATATTCTATAAGACGATAGATAAGAGCTTGTTTATCTAATTTCTCGCAGCCTGTCATATTTCTATTTTTTGCCAGGGTACGCAACTCTGAAGTTGACTTGGTTTGCAGTGTATTAACATCCAAGTCTTGATTTTTTTTTGCCATAAAGATGCTATGTATAAAAATTATAATCGGGAATATAAGGATCTTACTCTCGGCTAATGCCGGAGAGGTCAGTAATGTTTTCGATATTTGCAAAAGTACATTTTTTTTGCGGACAAAAAGGCTTATTGACAAAAAAAACTGCTAATTATTTTTGTACGACTTATTCTTCCTTCCTTTAAGTTGCTGATTATTATTGCTGTTATCTATTTTCGATTCGTAAGATTATTCTCTTGAACTCTGATTTATTTTGTCGTGAACTCTGATTTATCTGATGGACTGTGATTACTAATCGTAGAGACGTTGCATGCAACGTCTCTACATTCCCTCATTCCTGCGAAAGCAGAAATTCACCAAATGACAAGGGGCTTGCGGGTCAAGCCCGCAATGACGGCGTGAATATTTGCGGCCGCAGGCAATTTTCAATTTTCAATTATGAAAGTGTATTTTTATTATTCGATATATAAGAAACAAAATAGTTTTCCGTTGTTATTGAAATTGTCGGAATTGTCCGACAGAAAATACTGAGCTTTTTAATATTATATCATGCGTAAAACCATTTATTTTTTGCTGTCTTTGCTTGCTTTGACAGTCACGCTCGAAGGACAAAAGAATTATACCATCAGCGGCTATGTGAAAGACGCTTCCAATGGTGAAGCCCTTACCGGAGCTACCGTCCATGCCAAAGAAAATATGAAAGGAACTACGGTCAACACCTACGGGTTCTATTCCCTGACCATTCCTCAAGGCGAATATACTTTGGTCGTTGCCTACGTGGGATACAGCGAATATATACGGAAAATCAAACTGACGGACAACTATCAGATGAATGTCGAACTGACCCCCATAGCCTACCAAATGGAAGAAGTCGTTATCTCCGCAACCAGAGGCGATGCCAACGTCAGCTCGACCGACATGGGTACGAACGAATTACGCATCGAAGCAGTAAAAAAAACGCCCTCTTTCTTCGGAGAAGCCGATCTGCTGAAAACCGTCCAGCTTTTGCCCGGAGTCCAGAGCGCAGGAGAAGGAAGTTCGGGTTACTATGTCAGAGGAGGGGGACTTGACCAAAATCTAATACTCTTAGACGACGCCGTTATCTACAATGCGGGACATCTCTTCGGATTTTTCTCCATATTCAATGCCGACGCTGTTCGTTCGGCTGAGATAATCAAAGCAGGAATGCCCGCCAACTACGGAGGAAGATTAGCTTCGGTACTGAACGTTTCCATGAAAGAAGGTAATTCAAAAAGATACGAAGTGGACGGAGGTCTGGGAATTATCTTTGCCCGACTTAATGTGCAGGGTCCGATTGTTAAAAACAAAGCCTCTTTCCTGATTACAGGTCGACGAACCTACATCGACGCTTTGATGCAGCCTTTCTTACGCAAAGATTCTCCGGCAAAGGGACTCAAACTCTACTTCTACGATCTGAACGCCAAAATGAACTGGAAAATTAATGATAAACATCATCTCTACCTGAGCGGCTATCACGGAAAAGACCGCTACGGATTTAAAAGTACTGCTGCAACAATGTTCGCCGATTTCGGATGGCAAAATTCGTCTGCCTCTTTGCGGTGGAGTTATAATATCAATCACAAAACATTCCTGAATACTTCCCTTATTTTCAGCGATTATCAGTACAATATCGACATCGAAATGGACGTCTATAAACTGAGAATGTTTTCGGGCATCCGCGACTATACCGCCAAAACCGAACTTACCTATCTGCCCATAGCCGGCAATGTCCTCAAAATGGGCGCCGCCTATACCTTTCATCAGATCAAGCCCAATACTTATGCAGTTCAGGCGAGTACAGAATTGGAAATTCCTGTTCCTCCTGTTTTCAACACGCACGAAGCGGCTCTTTATGTCAATGATGAAATCGATATCGGCGACGCTATTCGACTGAATTTGGGTGTACGGGGATCGTATTTTGCGCACACAGGACCTTTCACCCTCTATCATGCAGACGAATTTGGTCGGATTAACGATTCGACAAGCTATAAAAAGGACGTCGTCATAAAAGATTTCTGGGGATTGGAACCTCGCGTTTCTGTTCGTTTTGCGATCACCAAAACGCTGTCGATAAAGGCGTCGTATATGCACAATTACCAGTATCTGCACCAGATCGCCATGTCGAACATCTCCATGCCTACCGATATGTGGATGGCAAGCACTATCGACGTGAAACCTCAGATAGGGAATCAGTATTCGGTGGGCGTTTATCAGAATGTGCTCAAAAACATGCTCGAACTTTCGGTCGAAGCCTATTATAAGGATATGAAAAATCAAACCGAATACAAACAGGGCTATTCACCCATTACCGAAGCCATGAAATATACCACGCAGCAGTATGTGCAGGGCGATGGGTATTCTTACGGCATGGAATTTTTTATCAATAAGGTATACGGCAAGTTTACGGGCTGGATAGGCTATACGCTGGCGTGGACAAGAAGAGTTTTCCCCGATTTAAACGAAGGAAAAGAATTTCCTGCCAAAAACGATCGTCGTCATGATATTTCGGTGATGCTTGCCTACGACATATTGCCTCAGCTGAGCATGTCGTTGGTCTGGGTGTACGCAACGGGAAATACAATGACTGTTCCCGTCGGATTTTATTTTATGGGATATAATTTAGTTACGGAATACAGCGATAAAAATGCCTTTCGTGTTCCGCCCTATCATCGAATGGATTTGTCGGTGAACTGGGTCATGAAAAAAACCGAACACTTTGAACATTCCCTGAATTTTTCGGTATATAATGTCTATAATCGCAAAAATCCGTTCTTTATCTCGATAGGCAGCACAATGAACAGTGATAAACTTGAAATCAACAATACGGCTTATCAGATGTCTTTGTTTCCCATTATCCCTTCTTTATCGTGGAACTTTAAAATCAAATAACCAATGATATCAAACAAAATAAAAAAGAAACTGATGCTAATCCTTTTGCCTTTCGTCTTTGTCGGATGCGAAACGCCCATTTCCGTTACCATTCCTCACAAAGAAAGCAC
>JAISRU010000286.1 GCA_031273515.1 Bacteroidales bacterium
CTACGAATGTATGGGAGAGGTATGCCCTAACGGGAAGAAAAACAGGATTTTGCTGACTAAAATCAATCTTTAGTTCCCATTTTTCAAATCGGAATAGCGTTTTACGCTAAAACAACCGAAGAATACAACTTTTAGTGATTACATTTTTACCCGATTTCCCGAAATAATAGGGTTTTCGGACAGACACTATTTAATGATTGAAACAGAACCACAATAAAAGCATTTTTTTTGCCATTTCTGATTTTTGACGCAAAGTTACTATTTTATAATCACTTACAACGATTTTACCATTCCTTTTGTCTATTAAGCCCATTTGTACAACTGTTTGCCTCTTTTTTGACCGTTTTTCTTAGTGATTTTACTACCATACCAAAAGCATTTTTTTTACTCATTCTGTTTTTTGACTGCAAAATTATATAAATCAAATAGTAATGACATATAACAGCCTACCATTTGTCCATTACCTCAACTTTCAAAATCCATTTACAAAATGAAAATCAGAGGCAAATGGCATTTCTCTGAAATGACCATGAAGGTTCAACAACTTTTCTCCAAAATTGGAATAGACTACCTAATTTAAGCGGAGTTAGGGGTTAATCAGATAAATCACAGTTCAAGACAAATTTTCAATTATAAGGAGATTTGTTGCAGGGCATGGATAGCGTTTTCGACTGAATGAACCTTGTCGAAAATGATGGTCAATTTATTGCCGTTTTCGCGCATGTATGCCAACGTCGGACGCTGCCTGAGAACCTGTATAATCTGAAGAAATTGCTTGCCTTGATAGTAAATCGACTCCGGATCAGATAAAAAATATCCGATTAATTTGCCCTGTTTCAAGACTAATTTCTCGAATCCTGTCTGTTTTGCGATGCGTCGAAGGTTCATTGTTCGTATCAGTTCTTCCGTTTGAGGAGGAATTTGTCCGAAACGATCGGTGAGTTTTTCTCGAAACTGTTTCATTTCATCATCGTTTGTCAGACTGTTTAGTTCTTTATACAACGAATAACGTTCCCCGCTGCTTGATACGTAGGCGTCGGGCAAAAGTAATTCCAGATCGGTTTCAATGACACAGTCTTTGACAAAAGTATAATCCGGATTTTCGGCAATTTCGCTTTCGGAAACATCCTTTTGACGCAATTCGTCAAGCGCTTCTTCCAATATTTTCTGATACATTTCGTATCCGATTTCGGTAATAAATCCGCTTTGTTCAGCGCCCAGCAGATTGCCTGCGCCGCGTATATCCAAGTCGCGCATGGCAATATTGAAACCGCTTCCGATGTCTGAAAATTCTTCAATAGCTCGCAGTCGTTTTCGGGCAGTGTCAGAAATAAAACTCTGAGGTGGAGTAAGTAAATAACAAAAGGCTTTCTTGTTTTTTCTTCCAACTCTGCCCCGTAGCTGATGCAATTCGCTTAGTCCGTAGTTTTGAGCATCGTTGATGATGATTGTATTGGCATTGGGAATATCCAATCCCGATTCTATAATGGTAGTACAAACAAGGACGTCGTAATATCCATCGATAAAATCCAGCATGATTTGTTCCAATTGTTCTCCTTCCATCTGTCCGTGGGCGACGCTTACCCGTCTATCGGGGAAATTTTGCCGTATCATAGCGGCAATTTCGCCGATGTTATCAATACGATTGTGAACAACAAAAACCTGTCCTGCCCGTGAAATCTCATATTCAATCGCCGACCTGATTAATTCTTCCGAAAAAGGAAAGACCTCCGTTTGTATCGGACAACGATTTAAAGGCGGCGTTTGCATAATCGAAATGTCGCGCGCACCCATCAGTGAAAATTGCAGCGTACGCGGAATAGGAGTAGCCGTCAAGGTCATGGTATCCACATTCACTTTGAGAGAACGTAACTTTTCCTTTGCACTTACGCCGAATTTTTGTTCTTCGTCCACAATGAGCAATCCCAAATCTTTGAAAACAACATCTTTTCCCAACAAACGATGCGTCCCGATGATGATATCGGTTTTTCCGCTCTTGAGATTGTCTAAGGTTTCCTTTCGTTCTTTGGTCGATTTAAAGCGATTGATATAATCTGTCTTACAGGGAAAATTTGCCAGACGATCTCTAAACGTATTGTAATGCTGCAACGCCAATATGGTCGTAGGAACAAGAATAGCAACCTGTTTGTTGTCGCAAACGGCTTTAAAGGCTGCGCGAACCGCTATTTCCGTTTTGCCGAACCCGACGTCTCCGCATATCAGTCTGTCCATTGGATAATTTGCCTCCATGTCGTTTTTTACATCCTGCGTGGCTTTTACCTGATCGGGTGTATCTTCGTAGATAAAAGAAGTTTCTAGTTCTGCCTGCATATAATTATCGGACGAAAAAGCAAATCCTTCCGTTGTTTTGCGTTCGGCATAGAGTTTGGCAAGGTCGATAACCATCTCTTTGACCTTGCTCTTTGTTTTCTCCTTTACTTTGCTCCACGCATTGCTTCCCAGTCTATTCAGCACAGGTTCTTCGCCCTCGCGTCCGGAAAACTTGGCAATACGATGCAGCGAATGAATGCTGATATACAAAATATCGTTTCCTTTATACAGTATCTTGATTGCTTCCTGCTGTTTTCCGTTTATTGTGATCTTTTCCAATCCTGCATATTGTCCGACGCCGTGATCGATATGGGTAATATAGTCGCCCTGCTTTAAGTCGTAGATTTCTTTCAAACGAATACAATCATTCTTTTTGTATTTATCCTCGACATTGTAACGATGGTATCTGTTAAACACCTGATGATCCGTATAAAAAGCAATGCGTTGTTCCTTGTCGATAAAACCTTCGTGCAGCGTGTAGGAAACGTATGCAACCATTTCTTTTTCTAATTTCATGCGATACTCTTGAGAAAAACAACGGTATTTTTCCTCTTCGGACAGCACATCCCTGACAAGATTTCGTATGCGAAGCGATTGATTTTCGTTCAAAGAACTGAAAACGGTAACAATTCCCTGTTCATAGTTTGAGACCCATTGATCGATAAGCAAATCAAATTGTTTGTTGAACGACATTTGCTGTTGGACGTCGAACGACGCAGTAAATTGTGCGTCCAAGCAGGCATTTGTTCCAAATTCCACGACAGAAAAATGCGGCAACGATGTGTTGAATTGTTTTTCATCGATAAATAAATCGGAAAAAGAGGTTGTTTCCTGCAGATTTTCAGGTATCGATTGCTGTTTTTTTCGGATACTGTCGATGCACCACGCCATATCTTCAAACCATAGGACAGTATCGGGCGGAAGGGCGTCAAAGAAATTGACGGTGGGAATTATTGTTTTATCCTGATGTAAATCGGGAGTGATAACAATTTTGTCCAAGAGGGTTTTTGACAATTGGGTATCGATTTCAAATATTCGCAAAGAAGCGACCGTATTCCCAGAAAATTCTATACGATAAGGAAACTCGTTTGTATAGGAAAAGACGTCCACAATACCTCCTCTTACGGCAAATTGTCCGGGTTGAAATACAAAGTCGCTGTATTCGAAATGATTTTCCGTCAGAAATTCCAGCAGAAAGTCTTGAGATATGTTTTCTCCTTTGAGAACACAAAAAGCAGATTTATCGATTTCCTGTTTTGTAGCCACTTTTTGCATGATGGCTTCAGGAGAAGTAACAATAAGCAGACGTTCACCCTGTTGTAATCGCTGTAAGGTTTTGGTACGAAGCAGGACATTGAAATTATCCGTCTGACTTGTCTTGTGCGAAAAGGGATTGGTCTCAGGAAAAAAGACGACTTGTTTTAGGGAAGCATCTGTATTTTCTTCTTGGAGGAGTTGTTCGAGATCGCCGTAAAAGAAGGCTGCCGATTCTTTATCCGGCAGAATAAACAGATGAGGTTGAGACGTCAGCGAGGTACAGGCTGCTGCGAATAAAGAGCGGGAACTTCCATTCAATCCGCTGACTCTTGTCCTGATAACAGTTTTGCCGACAAGATGTTCGGCTAATGTTTTTGTTTTTGAACACTGTGCATATAATGCAATTAAATCGTTTCTTTTCAATTCGGTCTGTAAAAATAGTTTATTTTTTATCTGATGAAATACTTGTTTTCTCTTTATTGCCTGTTTCTGCTTGACTGTCGAAACACAGAAAAACAAACAGAAACATACCCGAAACGCAAAATATTTCGATTTCGTATTCATAAGAGTGTACGAGTAAACGAGTAAACAAGTAAACAAGTGGACAAGTGAATAAGGACGCAAAGCGACGATGATTGTCTTGAACTGTGATTTATCTGATGGACTATGATTATTTTTCCTCACCCCCTGCCCCTCTCCAGTTTCTACAAGCTCAACTACCGGAGAGGGGAGATACAAAATCTGTGTGCTAAAAATAATCACCCGAATGGCATGAGGGTGCATTTCAAATTGTCGCATACGTGAAAAATCCCGCAGGGATGACACTTTATTAATCGCAGGTGCAAACTGCCAAAAGTATTATTGTATCTTGTAAAAACTTTCACCGCATTTCGTGAAAACTTTCTCTTGATAAAGTTCAAACTTTCCCTTGATAAAGTTTTGGGACGGTATGGGAGAAATTTTTAGTCATCCCATTCAGACGTTTCTGTCTTGTTTCTTTTATGCCCACATTTCGTCCCTGACGGGACGGAGCAAGAGAGGTATTGTGATGTTTCTACCAACATATTGTCCCTGACGGGACAGGCGTGGGTATTTGCGTCCGAATGGCAATCATGTCAATCAGTTAATCAGACAAATCACAGTTCAAGACAAAAGCGTCCGCAGGCAATTTTCAATTTTCAATTCTCAATTTTCAATTAAATATTGTATCTTTGCAGCGTTAATTAAATCTCAAATTAAAATATACAGAAATGGGCAAAAATATGGAGACAGAAGCATCATGTATTAATATCATAGGCGCTGGAACAGAAATAAAAGGCGATATAAAAACATCAGGAGACATGCGTATCGATGGAAAACTGACAGGTAATTTTTCATCCGGTCAAAAATTAGTGATAGGACAGTCGGGAATAATAGAAGGAGACATAAAATGCAAAGACTGCGATATTTCGGGGAAAGTTATCGGGAACATGCATGTTACTGAACTCCTGACGCTAAAAGCAACCGCCGACGTCATGGGAGATATCTCCACAAATAAAATTGTAATTGAACCCGGCGCTCAATTTTCGGGCGTGTGCAAAATGCATCAAAACATGCAGGGCAAACAGGAACAAACCAAATCAAAGGACTAAATGTTTAAAAAGATATATTCGAAATACATACA
>JAISRU010000019.1 GCA_031273515.1 Bacteroidales bacterium
GACAGTACGGTTTCCGTGTTCGATTTAGGGTCGTTCACGGAGATAAAGCGGATTAATGTACGGATAAATCCCGCTTCGATGAAAACAGACAATCAGGGGAATGTCTATGTTATCTCCAAAGGTGATTACGACAATATTCCTGCATGTCTGCAATGCATCAGCAGCAGCACGGACGAGGTTGTCAAGGTAATAGAGACCGAAGTGGTGGGGTTTGACATCTATGCCAATTTCCTTTATTTCTACACTTATAATCACACAACTAACAAGGCGTCGTTTCAGGTTCTGGACATGCAGACCGAAACGATTGTCAATCCCCGTTTCATAGACCCGGAACAACAACCTCAGACGCCTTATGGAATCAACATCAATCCATTCAACGGGGACGTCTACATTACCGACGCTCTGAATTATACTTCTACCGGCGACGTCTATTGTTTCGACCGCAACGGGAAAAAGAAATTTCAGTTCGAAGCAGGTCTATTCCCGAAGAAAACGATATTCAATTGAGAAAGACAACATTTACTAAAAAACGACGTTAAACAGACAATCAACAAACATAAGCGTTACGATGAAATTACGTGTATTTCTTTTTATTGTATTGGGAATGACTGTTTGTCTGACGGCAAAAAGTCAAAGTGAAGTCTGTGAAACAAAACCCAATAAAACAGCAGAAAAACTCTATAAACGAGCAAGAGAAGCTCAAAATAAAGGAGAAAATGATAAAGCGACCACGCTGTTTAAACTCTGCATAGAAGAACAGGAAGACTGGGCAACACCCTACTTCTACTTGGGGATGCAAACAATCCGCAGATTAGAACAGGCTATGGAAAAAACAGATCGTCTCTTCCAAACAGCCATCAACTACTTTGAAAAAGTAATGGAATATTGTCCTGAATATAATATGATTGTCTATTTGCATCTGGGGAAATTATATTATTCGACAGGTCAATACGGAAAGGCGGTACGCTATCTGGAATTGTTTCTCGAAGACCCGGAAAAAATCAAGAACCAAAAGCAACAGGAAGAAGCGGAATGGTTTCTGGAATATTCCCTCGTTTATGAAAAGTTATATGCAAGTCCTGTTCCTTTCAATCCTGTTCCCGTAAAAGGAATGTCTACCGAAGAAGATGAATATCTGGGAACGATATCGCCCGATGACGACTATATGTTTTATACCAGACGAAAAATAGTTACTTCTCAACAATACGGCACTAAAACGACCGAAATAAAAGAAGTGTTCACCATGAGTAAACGTATCGACGATGCTTCTTTTTCGGTAGGAACGCCTATGCCTTCTCCGCCTTTCAACATGACAAAAAACGAAGGTTCACCTACCATAACATTGGACAATAAATACATGGTTTTCACCCGTTGCGCCGATATTACAACAACCGATCAGACGGCGTATTATAACTGCGACCTTTATTTCTCCGAATTTAAAAACGGTCAATGGAGTGAAATCCGCAATCTGGGCAAGGCAATCAACAGGGATGACACTTGGGAATCGCAGGCATGTATCAGCGCTGACGGTAAAACCCTCTACTTTGTCAGCGACAGAGCAGGCGGCTACGGAGGATATGATATTTATTATTCGGTCAGAGATGCAAACGGCGCATGGAAAAAAGCGGAAAATGCAGGAAATATTATCAATACGGACAGAGATGAGAAAACGCCTTTCCTGCACAGCGATAACAAAACCCTGTATTATTCGTCCAAAGGATTTACGGGCTTGGGAGGATTTGATATTTATGTTTCTCATTTATCGTCGAAGGGAGGATGGTCGAAACCGGTAAACATTGGCTATCCGATTAACTCGGCAGGAGATGATGTGGGATTGTTTGTAAGTACGATTGGCAATAAAGCCTATTTTGCTTCCAACAGGTTGTCGGGCAATTGGGACATCTGTGGATTTGATCTACACGAACAGGCACAGCCTCAGAAGTTAATTTTAATCAAAGGTCAGGTTGTGAATGGAGATGAAGAAATCACTTCGGTTGTTGAACTCAAAAATATCACTACCAAACAAACCGAAAAGATCGAAGTGAATGAACAAACAGGAAACTATTCGGCAATTATCGACGATACGGATAATGATTATCTGCTTACCATCAAACAAAAGGGATATGCCTACGAAACAAAATACATAGAAACTCAAAAACTGCTCTCGGAAAACAAACAACTCTTGGTAACCAATGATATTGAATTAAAACCTGTTCAAGTTGGAGCATCGTATCGGATTAATGATATTTATTTTGCGACAAATTCTTCCGAGCTTACGTCTTCCGATAAATTTGTTCTGGATATTCTGATTGAGTTTCTGCAGGATAATCCGTCGATAAAAATAGAAATACAGGGTCATACAGATAATATCGGCAACAGAAAAGACAATTTAATTCTGTCGGAAAACAGAGCAAAAGAAGTGTATAATTACCTGATCCAAAACCGCATCCATGCCGACCGACTTAAATACAAAGGCTATGCCGATACAAATCCTATAGCCGATAATGCAACAGAAGAAGGAAGATCGAAAAACAGACGGACTGTCTTTGTGATTCTAAGCAATTAATCCGCTTTATTTTACTTTGATCCGAAATTCTTTTTTCTCTACATAACCCGTTTCAAAAGGTCTTTTATAGAGAAAGGTCAGTGTTGCTTTGCCTTTCTTTTTTCCGACAAACGTCCAGACTTCTTTCCCTTGTGAACCAAGTCTGTCTGATGTTTTCATGTATTCCCGTCGCAATGTATCTGCAATCGTAACACGGCTTTTGTTTTCCCATTGCCATGAATAACCCGTTGTCCAGTTTGCCTCTAATTCAACCGTAAAGACCTCTCCGACCGATACAATGTAATCAATACGGTTGTCATGTTTTTCGTAACCCGGAAAACTCAGGAGAAAAAGTCCTGAAAGTATTATTGTTTTCATTTGTATATATTTTTCATTTACTTTATTCCTCATTCGACAAAAAGACGCTATTCCGAACATGGGTAAAAAGCCGTACTGCTTTTACCCAAAAGGTATACTGCTTTTACTCAAAAGCAGTACTGCTTTTCATCAAAAGGTATACTGCTTTTACCCAAAAGCAGTACTGCTTTTCATGCGTTTGTCATTTTGTTTATATTCAATCTCTTACAAATGTTTTGAACTGTGATTTATATGTCGACTACGCTCAATCTCCATCTGATTAACTGATGAACATGATTAAAATTGTCTGAATCAGGATTGTCCTTCGGGCTTTCTCCTTCTTGCTCGGCAAAAGCAAACTTGTTTGACTATACCAAACCGCAAGGAGGAAGGCGAAGCCAATCTTGTAAATCCTGATTCAGACAATACGGGATGCGTTATTCTGTGGAAATCAGTGTCATCTGTGTGCTAAAAATAATCTTCCGCAGGCAATTCTCAATTTTCAATTTTCAATTCAATAATCATGTT
>JAISRU010000200.1 GCA_031273515.1 Bacteroidales bacterium
TTTATTGGCACAAAATTATAATTTCAATTCAAATCGAAAAATCAAAGAATGGTTGTAATAAAATGTATATCAATATATTACAGACGAATATTAAAAATTAACGCAACAGTAGTAATTGAAAATTGAAAATTGCCTGCGGACTAATAATTTAGTACACAGATGACACTGATTAAACAAATTTACACAGATTTTTCTCTCTCATCTCCAAAATGGAGAGGGGGCAGGGGGTGAGGAAAAAGCGTCCGAATGCTAATCATATTTAATCATCCTAATCACATAAATCAGCGGTTCAATTCTCAATTTTCAATTAAAACGGGTATCCTATTCCCAAGACGAAAGATCGGTCGGCTCTAAAGGATTTGTAGCTGTTCCATGTTGAAATTCGCCACGGATATTGTTGTCCCGGATCGTGTATCTTCAGAGCATAGTCTAATCGAATGATAAAAAAGGAAAGATCCAATCGGAAACCTATCCCCGCATCAAGAGCGATTTCCTTGAAAAATCGGTTGAATGCAAATTCGGAATTAGGTAACGCATCGCTCTTCTTGAACATCCATATATTGCCCGCATCAAGGAATAATCCCAAATGCAGCGCCTTGTATATCGGCACACGATATTCCAGATTGGTCTCGAATTTTATATCCCCCACCCGTTCCAAATACGAATTTGTTGTGTCAATGTACGAACCGGGTCCCAAAGAACGCAATCGCCATCCGCGCATACTGTTCGATCCCCCAAGATAAAAACTCTTCTCGAAAGGCAATACGGATGAATTCATGGTCGACATACCTATACCCAGCGTCAAATGATACACCAACGATCTCTTCTTCTTCTGCAGAAAATTATAGACAAAATCCATCTCTAACGACAGTCCGCTTGCAAACGGTATCTTCCAAATCGAATACTGATTGTATTCATTCTTGTATTTTTCCGTCTGACTTTTAAACGCCTCCATCGCACCGTACAATAAATTACCATACAAATCGAAACGAACCCAAAATACATATCGATAAGCATCCTGAATTGTTATTTTGTAATTGCTTCCCAACAAAAAGTGGTCTTTATACTTCTCCAAAACTCGTTTGCTGAACCCGTATCGAGCAATATTGGCGTCAAAAAGACTGTCGCGGTACATCTTCACTAAATTGAAATCAAGCGCAGACAACGTGTGCTTGATCCGATTCCTGTATCTCCATTCGTAGGAGAAAGTGAAATTGGTGAGAAATCGTTCATACAAATCCTGCTTTAAATAACTTGCTCCCAAACTCATCCACGTCTTGGGACGAAAGGCTTTGGGAATGTTCCGCTGTTTGACAAAGGGAAACAAAAATCGAGGAAATTCAAGCATCACCGTTCCTCCTAATTCAAAGTTTTGGAAATTCACCGAAGAACTGTCAACACGTAACTCCTGCGTGTATTTTAAGGAAATCGACAGAACCTCCGCCGCTTTGAATATGTTTCTATTCGTGAACGAAAATCCGCCGCCTACGCCAAAAATACCTCCGGTGTTCTTACCCTGCAAATCAATATTGAATGACTGTTTTTTGGTTTTCGTCAATTGTATCTGACAATCCAAATAACCGGTATCCTGTCGGAAATTTTGTTTACTTTCGTCCGTTTCGGTATACGCAATTTTAATGAAATCGAAATTACGCATCGAAGCATAACGGTCGTAGGTACTGCGGGATGCACGATTGGAATAAACGTCGCCCTGAGCAAAAGACACCGGATAAACCAACGCAAACGGACGATAATCAGGATGCGGTGAAGAATAACAGAAAATATAAGTATTCGTATCCTGCCTCTTTTTTACGATTTCGGTATAATGAAGACTGTCGCGATACGAAAAATCATCCCACTGACCATAATCAGGATACACCCGGATCGAATTGATGATAAAACAACGATGTTTGCCCTCAACCATTGTTGAATCGTCGGTTCGGTAAATTGGATCGGCTATGACGATGCGTAAATCAATCCATTCGCCTTCCATGTTGGTATCTACTTCGTAACGAATATAATGTTTGGAAAAATTATAATACCCTCTGTTCAAAAGCAGTTCGGTAATTCTGTCCCGCTGAGCTTCTATGTTCTTCACGGAAAAAACAGACCCGCTCTGAACCGAATACCTTGCCGTATCCTGATAAACATACTTCGCAATCGGGTCGGAAACCTGATAACTGATATGCTTTATCCGATAAGGTTTTCCTGCCGTGATCAGGTATTTGATTACTGCGCGCTGTTGTCGTTTAATTTTCACCTTATAGTCCACTTTGGCGTCAAAATAGCCTCTGTTGTTCATCATCAGCGTGAGTTGAGCCAAAGAATATTCTATCAGCGAAGTATCGAGCAAAACAGGAGCTTCCCCGAAAGTGTTTTGTATCCACAATCGAAACTGATCTAACTGCTGCGCATAATAATCGGAACAGAGCGTGTCCAACAACACGGGATACTTGCCCAACGTATTGCGCATATTGCGTTGAAATCGGTCGTATCGAGGCTTTTCCTTGGGGATCATTGCCTGATAAGTCCCCACTTTCCACAGAAAAAGTCCGAATGTCCGCTTATTGGGACGGGGACGAATGGCATATTCCATATCGCTTGTTTCCAGAATGTCTTTGCTGTCGGTTATCAATTTATTTTTCACCAACAGATACTCCATTTCCTTCAATTTGCGCTCGGGCGTACAGGAAGTGAAAACGGAAGAAAAAACGAAAGAAAAACATATCAACAATAAACAAAATAACGAAAATGTTCCTTTGATGTTTTTCAGCTGTTTTTCCTGATGCATATACATTGAATTATCTGATATCTATTACTTCCGTACCTTCGTGTTGAGAAGCGTCGAAAACAAACAGACTGTCCGCCAAAGGCTGATTGACCACAAATTTAGTAACGGTGAAGGTATAGTGCGTGCCGTCCTTTTCATAGACGATAAAACGCAGTATTTGCTTTTTGTTCTTATCCAAAACCAAACGTATCCTGTAAAAAGAACTTGCCTTTAAAGGAGTAAGGTCGATTATCTGAACCAAAACGCCTCTTTCGGGCATTTCCTTGATAAAGTCCGACTGATAATATTTTTCGTAATGCTGTATCAGATGAAAAGGGTTCATCAACGAGGCTTCATCATCTTTATCGTAAAGCGAAACGGTTACTTCTTTTTGTTCGGGCAGATAGTTCCACAAGGTAGTTCCGTCGCAAAACACTTCCTGTTGATCGGTTTTCAAGGTATATTTCAGACCTTTGATCCGAGTCTGACCTGTTATCTCGTCGATAAAGCGATCATTCTTTTCCGACCGAAATGTAAATTCAATCCGAATGGTCGAATACGACGCCATTGTTTTTTGCAGTTCTTTTAATATGGCTGTGGATTCGGAGTCCTGATATTTTTTCGTCTGTGCTGACTGACTCAGCAAAGTTACAGGCAGTAAGCAACTCAAGACAAATATCAATCTTATTTTTCTTATTGTCATTTCTCTATTTATCAAGCGGCATTTAATTTATCCTTCTAACGAAAATATATCCTGTTTAATTATGTAACGTCAAATTTTCTTTCAGACAGTGTTCATGCGTTTCTATTGGCATGATTGCCTGCGGACGAAGAAATTATTACACAGAGTTCCACCGAGAAGACACAGAGAGCCACAGCGTTTTTTCTCAGTGTTCTCTGTGCCTTCTCAGTGTTCTCTGTGAAACCTTTTTTATCTTTCTGGATTGGCTACGCCTTTCTCCTTGCGGTTCGGCATAGTCAGCATGTAGAGACGTAGCATGCTACGTTACTAATGACGGCGCAGGTATTTGCGTCCGGAGGTGTCTTCACCGAAACGGTAAAAGCAAGCGTTGCATTTACCCGTATTTGACCGGACACACCGGTACTACGCAACCGGACACACCGGCACTACGCAACCGGACACACCGGCACTACGCAACCGGACACACCGGTCAAAAACGGATGAATGTACGCTTGCTTTTTATAACGAAAAATTGATTAATGGTTAATGATAAATGGTTAATGGTTAATGCCATTCGGACGCAAATAACGTTCCCGTCATTGCGAGTCCCCACCCTGCCGCCGGGACGACAGGGGAAAAAGGAGGATGACGTAAGATGATTTGCCTTTGGAGAGGTCGTCGCAGGTGAATGTCCTACAGACAATATGGTTATCAGAGGTATCTCGGTTTCTATTGATATGTATCCCCTGACGGGGAAACAGAACTGCTTTGATTAACCCAAATGTCCGTAGGACATTCATATCAATAGAAACGCATAAACACCATAGAAACAAATCCTCATAGGGGATTCATATCAATGAAAAAGAGGAAAAAGCAAACATGTAACTATCTGAAAACAGGACGATTATTTTTACGTCATTGCGAACGCAGCGAAGCGAAGTGTGGCAACCGACGCAGCGAGCGAGAGCAGAGGCAAACTTGTTTGCTTCTGCCGAGTAAGAAGGAGGAAGGCGCAGCCAATCCAGAGTACTCGTTCGTGATCTCCGTTGTACATCCTTATGTGTTCACTCGTCCACTTGTCCACTAATGACACTGTTTGCACTTTTTTGTCGAAACGCACGTTTATATTGGGTGAATTTTTGCTTTGATCCTTCATAATGATTGACATGCAGGGTTTTACAATTTTTCTTTTACCTTATGTAGATAGAAAAAGGTATTTTTATTGGATCAATAATGAAAAATCATGTATATTTGCAGATCGAATTTTCTGGCAGAAAAGTCTTTCTGGAAGCAGGGTAAAGCCAAAGAGACATGAACAATAAAAATGTTCTTTTAAAATGAAAAGAAAATAGACAAAGTAAATTATTAATAGAAAATA
>JAISRU010000226.1 GCA_031273515.1 Bacteroidales bacterium
ATGCAGAAACGCCATACTCCTTTACTTTAATCTTGTCTATCTTAACTTGCTGTCGTTTCAAGATGGCTTTCTCCGATTCCACGAAACCGTTCTTTTCTGTAATGCTACCCAAAAGTTTACCCGTAATTTTTACGGATTTCTTTTTTTCGGGATTCCATTTACTACTTACTTCATATAGATAGTATCGGCCATTTATACAGCGCAGTTCAGTACCTTTACGTTTTTGAGCCAATGCCCATTCTGGATGCTTAGATATTTCCTTATGATTTAAAATATTTGATGATATTACGTATATACGTAACTGCAAAGGTACACAAAAAAATCCATATAACAATGTCTATATGGATTTTTTTACCTCTTACGTAAAAATAAGGGAAAGTTACGGTTTAAGCCAGATCATTCACCCGAAGAAATTCTTCAAGTACCTGCACGTCTTTGATAAGGACGTCCCTGGTTTTGCTCCCGATAGAAGGTCCAACAATTTTTTCCCGCTCTAACTGATCCATGATGCGTCCTGCACGATTGTATCCTAATTTGAATTTGCGCTGTAAAAAAGAGGTCGATCCCTGTTGTTTGCTCACCACTTCTCGAGCTGCGTCGGCAAAACAGGGGTCAAATTCTCCGTCGTCGGCTTCCTGAACGGCGTCGCTTGCTTCGTCTTCCACTTCGGGCAAAAACAAAGCGTTGGTATATCCGTGCTGTTCTCCGATATAATCGCAAATACGTTCAATCTCAGGAGTGTCCACCAAGGCACACTGTACGCGCGTTACGCCGCTTCCTGTCAAAATAAGCATGTCGCCCTTTCCGATCAGATTTTCAGCGCCGCTCGCATCCAGAATGGTACGGGAATCAATCTTCGACGATACCCGAAAAGCAATCCGCGCAGGAAAATTCGCTTTGATCAAACCTGTAATCACGTTCACCGAAGGACGCTGAGTCGCTATCACCAAATGAATGCCGATAGCGCGCGCCAACTGTGCCAGACGTGCAATGGGCGTTTCTACTTCGCGTCCTGCGGTCATGATGCAATCGGCAAACTCGTCGAAAACAAGGACGATATAAGGTAAAAATCGATGTCCGTGTTCAGGGTTCAGTTTGCGGGCTTTAAATTTTTCGTTGTATTCGATAATGTTTCTGCATTGCGCTTCTTTGAGCAATTCATAACGCTGATCCATCTCTATACATAAGGAATTGAGCGTCTTGACCACTTTTTTGGTATCGGTAATAATGGCTTCTCCTGCGTCGGGCAATTTGGCTAAATAGTGTCGTTCTATTTTTGAATAGAGCGTCAGTTCGACTTTCTTGGGATCAACCAGAATAAATTTCAGTTCCGAAGGATGCTTTTTGTAGAGCAGGGACGCCAAAATAGCATTCAATCCCACCGATTTCCCCTGACCCGTAGCTCCAGCCATAAGCACATGCGGCATTTTCGCCAGATCGAAAACAAAGGCTTCGTTCGATATGGTTTTTCCGATGGCGATAGGCAACGCCATGTTATGAGCATTTTGAAATTTGTCGGACATAATGACCGATTTCATGGGAACGATCTGAGGCACAGCATTGGGGACTTCTATTCCAATAGTGCCTTTGCCCGGCATCGGAGCGATGATGCGGATACCCAAAGCAGCCAGACTCAAAGCAATATCGTCTTCCAGACCCTTTATTCGCGAAATACGGATGCCCGGAGAAGGAACGATTTCGTACAGCGTTATCGTAGGACCTTCTATAGCGCTGATCCTTTCTATCGTGATGTTATAGTTTCCGAGTGTTTCTTTGATACGCAGTTTGTTTGCTGTAATTTCCGTTTCTTTTTGTTCTCTGGTTCGCATGGCGGTGGAATAATTTTCCAACAATTCCGTTTCGGGAAAACGAAAATGAGATAAATCCGCCGTTGGGTCGTAGGGTTCTAATTTGGAATATTCCGTTTCCTGTGCATCGTCGATATTTTCCTGATAGCTGTCTGTTTCCGCTTCGGACGAGCCTGTTTCCTGTTCGTATTCCGTTTGAGTTTCTGCGAAGACAGGCATTTCCTGTTCCTGATATTCGTCGATCAGAATATCTTCTCCCGGAATGGTATTTTGTCCCAATGAGGTTTCCGAAGGAACAAGAAAAGATTGTTCTTCTTCAAATAAGTCATCATCCGGACTCCATCCTGTTTGCTCGTCCTGCGACTGTCCTGCATCGACGTCGGCTGCGAATGCCAATCGTTTTTTCTTCCGAAAAGCAAACAGTCGTGCAAAGATCGATACTTTGGGTACGCTCTGAGATAAATCGCTCTGTTCATCTTCCTGAAAGAATGGATAGTCGTCATTTGTTTGAGTTGCCGGTTCCGATTGTTGTCGAGATAAACCGCTGACCCATTTTTTATAGAATGTCGTTCCTCCGAAGATAATCGAAAGCATAAAAGCCAGAAACAAAAGCAATAAGACAAATCCCGCCTTGCCGAATCTAATCGTAAGATATTCCTGAAACATACTGCCCAGACCTCCGCCTATCCAAACCTGTTCGGGAACGATAAAGGCAAGCAGCATCGAGACCCAGATCATGACGGCTCCCACCATAACCGTTGTCTGAAAGATGGGCAAGAGGGCTTTTTTGAACAACAGATAAACGCCATAAATAGACCCCAGCAGCAGAAATCCGAAAGAAGCCAAGCCAAACCAATGTTTGATAAATAAGAAAGAGAAATACAGTCCCATGATACCTAATTTGTTCATCGGAGTTTCTTCGGTGTTGATTGTATCCCAAAAGCTCGGTTTGAAAATATTATCATCGGCTTCGTGGGTAAAGCAAAAAGACACAAAGGAACACAGCAAAAATACGGTGAAGAGCAACAAAAACACACCTGTGATAGCATGAATTTTCTCGCTTTTCAAAAAGCTGATAAGTCCGTGGATGCCTTTCCCTTTCCCTTTGGAAGAACGGGACGAAGACGATTTCGTCGGATTTGTTTTTTTCTTTTTTTTCTTTGTATTTCCTTTTCCTTTCTCCTGTTTGACTACAAACGAAGAAGGTGTTCTGGGTCTATTTGCCATTTGTTGTCTATTTCTGTTTTGTGTTTATTCATTATTTTAATGCTGTCTTGCAGACAGTCTCCTTGTTTTTTTGCTTCTAAAGAGTTTATGCAAAATTAATAATTCCATGCTTCACTCTTTGTGACAATCGACATCTTTTTTAAACAGAAAAATGTTAATGAAAATCAGTCTGTAGAGGCATTGGTTGTCCGAGGATAATTCTCTCGATCGAATTAAAATACAGACAAATAAACAACAGAAAATCATCTCGACCGACAGTCCTCAACAGGTCTTTTCGTCTATCTCCCGACGCTATTCTGTAGAGCGTCGCGAAAAATAAGGGTCAAAAATGGAAACAAATTGAGAATTGAGAATTTTATTTCATGCCATACAGACGAGGAAATAGAAAATAGAAGCATATTGAAACATCTACGACTGAAAAATAAACGTTCCAGTATCAATTATAGACATGTAAAGTTATATCGTCGATAAAGTTTGTCTGATAAAGTCGCAAAGGGGAAGCGGCTTTGCTGTTCTCCATAGGATAGCCATTCAGAATATTGAATGTCGATCCACAGGTTTCACATTTTAATTGCATGCTTGCAGGATCAAAAATAACATATCCGTTGTCTTCCCAATCATAGGGACAGGCTCTGTCGTAGGCGTAAAAAGTATTCATATCCAATCGGTAAATCAATATGCCGCTTATTCCTCCCGTAAAATAATCATAACCTCCGACATGAATCAGATTGCTGCTCGAAACAAGAACTGTAAAATTGACTTTTGTATATGGAACAGCATTATTTCTGTCCACGCACGAAGCGTTCAGGACGAAAAGCAAACACAACAGACAACTTATTTTTAAGTATATATATTTCATAAGATACGATATTGTTTATTCTATGGGAAACTCCTGAAAAATAACGGAAGATACAGGGAATTATTTTATCTTTGTTCGGATATGAAAAAGGGCAACAAAATCTGTTGCCCCGTATGATTGATGATAAAATATTCAGCGTTTTACTTAACAACCTGAATTTTTTCGGTACGAATCTGTTTACCGTTACGCATTTTCACAACGTAGACGCCGTTTGCGACATTACTCATGTCTATGTCCGCATCGCCGACAACTTCCGTTGTTTTCACCAATTGACCCGTTATAGAATAAATTTCTACACTTACAGCTTCTGCCGCATTACGGATTTTCAACTGATCGTTTACAGGATTAGGATATATTTCCATAGCTCCTAATATACTTGCTTCGGAAATAGAATTATCGGGATTCTCTATATTCCTGACATCAAATATTGCACAATAAGAATTCCCTACATTTCTTCTTACTCCTCCAATAGAAACAGATGTAATGTCCACACAAAGTTCATTATCCCCTACCCACATGTACTTGGTAAGTAAAGTAATGGACATTTGTACTCCAAATATTGAATCTACGCCTATTTCCCTTGTAGGGGCATAATAGATAGCATTTATTCTGTTACCATGTAATGTAACATCAAAGAACATAGTATCTCCCACAGCAATAGCAGTAGCATTATCTCCCGAGTTTATTCCACCGACTATAATTGTAACACTTCCTCCCGGAGAAGATAGAGTGTCAAAATATACTTGCTCCCATGGAACATAGTTCGCCGTATATATTCCTAATATCTCTTGTGCTTGTGCAAACTGAACGCCTGCTAATAAAATTAATGTGTAAATAAATTTTTTCATTTCTTTAATACTTTTTGAATTACTAAATTATTTTAATATTATGTTGCAAAGGTACAAAAAATATTCTTATGTATGACAAGAAAAAAATAAAGTTGATAATTTTTTTTCATCACCTCTTAAAAACAACTCCAAATATCTGATTTTCAACCATAAAAAAATATCAACAGAACACAAAACACACACATGAAAGCATTAAAAACAGGTCGAAATGTCTTACAAAAGTCCCTAAGCGAGTTGTTTTTTCGCATCATTTTGTCGATTCTTCGGCAAATTCTTCATCATTTTTGCCTGTCTTGTCCTGAAATTGATTGACCGTAAAAAAGAACATTGTCTGAATCAGGATTGACACGAGTATTGTCTTGAACTCTGATTTATATTTCGGTTATGCTCAATATCCATCTGATTAACTGATGGACTATGATCGGTAGAGTAGAGAGGTGGAATATCCCCTCTCCCTCCTCAATCCGTACGTGCGGTTTTCCTGCAAAGTTCGTCGTAAGCATTCTTCAATTACTTTAACCACTTGTAGCTTTTTGCTGTACTGTCACTGTACGCTACTTCGGTGATTATTTCTCCGCTTGGCTTTTTGATATACTTTGCCTGTACATTTAGACTATCTTACTTCCCTTTTATGATTTTCCGACATCTAACACTACTATGGGCATATCCGACTCCCTCGACTACAAATTGGAACGCATTTGTATCGGTAGGGGCTCCCACGTTCCTGACTTTGACACTTTCAATCGCTCAATTTTATAACCACATATTAATCAATATTTTATAATTTTTGCGTCACCGATTTGGGTGACGCAAACAAAAAAAGTAGTACTTTTGTAG
>JAISRU010000251.1 GCA_031273515.1 Bacteroidales bacterium
TTAAAACAAATCCGTAAAACCTGCGTTAGGAAAACAGTAATTAAAAAAATTGACGACAGAAGTAAACGGGAACAATATTTTTTATACCTTTGCAGGTTGTAACCGAAATCATACAGAAATAAACATTATGCGGCATAAAGCAATAATATTCATGCTATTGGCATTATTTACAGTTGATCTTTGTTCTTTTGCGGCAAACAAACCGCAGAAAAACAAAAACAGAGTATCAAAACGTTATAAAACGAAAGAAGCTAAATACGAAGCGGCTAAAACTTATTACGAAAAAGGCGCTTATTTGAGCGCGGCTCAGCTATTTGAAGAAATATATCCACTTTATATTTCTTCTTCTGAAGGAGAAAATATCTTATTTTTGTTTGCCGACAGCTACATGAAAAATCATGATTATCTAATGGCAGCCTTTCATTTCAAGGATTATCTTCGTCGATATCCGCAAAGCCCGCGTGCAGAAGAAGCAAGTTTTTTAGCTGCCAGATGTTATTATCTTAATTCTCCTGCCTACAATTTAGATCAGACCGATTCTTATCTTGCGATAGAGGATTTGGAGATTTTTCTCAATACATATCCTTCCAGCAAATTTCAGGAAGAAGGAAACGGCATGATGGATTCTTTGCGAAACAAATTGGCAAAGAAGGACTTTAATATAGCGCTCATGTATTATAATACAGGAAATTACAAGGCAGCCAATATTTCATTTGACAATTTATTCAAAGATTATCCCAATTCTGCTTTCATCGAAAGTTCTTTGTATTATTTGGTGAAAAACAATTTTGAATATGCGCAAAAAAGTATTGACAGCAAAAAATCAGAACGCTATCAAATGGTGGTGGACAATAAAAATAAATTGAAAGCATTCGATATTAATTCAAAGTTTCTTCCGGAAGCGGAAAAATTAGCGGCTGAAGCAGAGAAAAGAAGAGACAAAATATTGGAAAACAGTAAATAGTTAAAATAGAATTGATTTAAAGTACAAATAATTAAAATCTAAATAATTGATATGGATTATAAAAAAATCAGAACAGAGAATACTTCCGTGACAAGAAATTTAAATGATTTCGATAAAGAGACGGAAAACATTTACGAATCGCTTGTTATTCTTTCAAAACGGGCAAATCAGATAGCCAACGATATAAAAGAAGAATTGGCAGATAAAATTCAGGATTTTGCGATTATAAATGATGCATCGGACGATGTTTCTGAAAACAAAGAACAAATCGAACTGGCACGCTATTATGAGCAAATGCCGAAACCGACGCTTCTTTCGATTCAGGAATTTTTAGACCATCAAATATATTATCGACTGCCCGAAGAAGAATTCAAACGTGAATCTGCTTTATAAATGCTTGGGAAAAGGATACTTATCGGTATCTGTGGTGGTATAGCCGCATATAAAACCTTGACGCTTATTCGTTTGTTTCGCAAAGCGGGATGTGAAGTAAAGGTTATTGCCACCCGAAATGCGTTGTCGTTTGTTACCCCTTTGACAATAGAAACACTGAGTAACAACAAATTGTATGTCGATATGTTTGAATGTGGAACAGAACGAACTACCGAACATATTGCTCTTGCTCAATGGGCTGATATGGCTATTGTTGCGCCTGCTACGGCAAATATTATCGCCAAACTTGCAAATGGCATTGCCGATGATGCGCTCAGTACAACCTTGTTAGCGTTGTCCAAACCTTTGTTTATCGCTCCTGCCATGAATGAAAATATGTACGAACATATTGCAGTCCAACGAAATCTGAAGCTGTTGGAAGAATATCATTATCATATCATCTCTCCCGAAAAGGGGATGTTGGCTTGCAATGTGGAAGGAAAAGGACGAATGGCAGAACCGAAAACTATTTTTGACAGGGTTGGCAAACAGCTACAACAAAAGATACTTGTCGGAAAAAAAGCCTTGGTAACAGCAGGTCCAACTTGTGAACCTATTGATCCTGTACGTTTTATTGGAAATCGTTCTTCCGGATTGATGGGATTTTCCATTGCCGAAACTTTAGCCGATAAAGGATGTGATGTAACATTAGTTACCGGCGCTACTTATCTGAAAACGAGGTCGCAAAGTATTCACCGAATTGATGTTAATACTGCCGACGAAATGTTACAGGCATGTTTGCCGTATGCTGACAAAGCAGATATTATCGTGATGGCGGCAGCCGTTGCCGATTATACGCCCGAAACAAAAGCAGACCATAAACTGAAAAAAAAAGACGCCCTGTTTTCCCTGAACCTGAAGCCGACAACAGATATTTTAAAAACCCTGGCTAAGAATAAAACAGATAATCAGATTATTATAGGCTTTGCTTTGGAAACGGATAATGAATTGACCAACGCAAAACAAAAACTGCACACTAAAAACATTGATTTTATCGTTTTAAACTCACTAAAAGATAAAGGCGCCGGTTTTGAATGCGCAACCAATAAGGTTACGGTTATCGATAAAAATGACAACGTTATTGAAATTCCATTAAAATCGAAACAAGAAATAGCAGAGAATATCATACAAATAGTTTTTAACACACCAAAATCCTGATACAAAGATGAAAATTATATCTGTTTTAGTACTTACAATCATGTTCAGCTCCCGTCTGTACGCACAGGAGTTGTTATGCAGAGTTTCCGTATCAACCGCAAACATGCAGGAAATGAGCAGTTCGGTGGATAAATCCATATTCAGTACCTTGGAACAAAATCTCACTTCTTTTATGAATGAGAGAAGATGGTCGGAATATACGTTTAAAGCGGAAGAAAAAATTGAATGCAATATACAGTTAGTCATAGATAAAGCGCTGGGGGATGATCTGTATGAAGGAAAAATATTTGTACAACTCAGTCGTCCGATATTTAATTCTTCCTACAATTCTCCTTTGTTGTCTTATCAGGATAATTATTTGAAATTCAAATATACAAATAATCAACCGTTTGACTATGACGAAAATTCCTATATCTGGACATTGACCTCGATAGCCGCCTATTACGCCAATTTGTTTTTGGCGCTTACCTTCGATTCTTATGCGCCCAATGCAGGAACTCCGTTCTACAATAAATGTGTGAATATTATTTCCGGCGCTCCTTCCGGAGAAATCGGCTGGCTAAACACAACGAAAGAAAGACGCAACAGATATTGGTTGCTGGAAAGTTTTACCAATCCGAGTTACGAAGCTATTCGTCGAGTTTTATATCAATATCATCGTCAGGGATTGGATGTTATGTCGCAAAGCACGGCGAATGGCGTATCGGCAATTTTGTCTGCTTTGGAATCTTTGCAAACATTAAACAACACCTATTCAGGCAATGTGGCTGTACTGATAATGTGTGTAACCAAATCGACAGAATTTGTCAATATATTTTCGGGAGCAACGTCAGAAGAAAAACAAAAAGCTGCCGCTATCTTGAAACGAATAGATCCGGGTAATACGGAGAAATACGATAAAATGGCAAAATAAGTATCGGCAAAACCCATGATACAACATATTCATATCGAAAATTATACCCTTATAGATCATCTTTCTATTGACTTTGAAGAAGGATTTTCAGTCATTACCGGAGAAACAGGCGCCGGAAAGTCCATCCTCTTGGGAGCGCTTTCTGTCTTACTTGGACAACGAATAGACGCAAACAGTCTGTTTAATAAAGACAAAAAAAGTATCATAGAGGCTGTTTTCGATACAACGCATCAGGATTTATCTGCTTTCTTTGAAGAGGAAGACCTTGATTATGACAGTTCTTCTGTCATAATTCGCAGAGAAATCAATATACAGGGAAAATCACGCGCATTTATCAATGATACGCCTGTCAATGTCGCCACATTGAAGAAAATAGGAGAAAAATTAGTGGACATCCATTCTCAACACAGTAATTTGTTATTGCAGGACAATGATTTTCAGTTATTAATCATCGACCAGTATGCACGTTTGGACAAAGAGGTAAACAACTATAAACAGCTGTTTAATACATGGAAAAACAAAAAGAAACAACTGCAAACGCTTCTTGATTTGTCTGGAAATCAGGATAAAGAATATTTTGAATTTTTATACAACGAATTGGATACCATACAGATTGTCGAAGGAGAACAGCAGGAATTGGAAGAAAAACTCCGATTACTTTCCAATGCCGAAGAAATACGACAAAAATTAAACGAAGTCATTCATATTCTGAATTATGACGAAATACATGCCCTACAGTTGTTGCAGGATTGCAAACAACGTTTGTTTTCCATAGAAAAACATTCACAACAATTAAAAGTCCTGTATGAACGCTTTGATTCAATTCTGATAGAGTTAAAAGATATATCCAAAGAAATAGCTGTTACAGCAGAAAATACAACCTGTGAACAACATGAAATAGAACAGCTTACATCCCGATTGAATGCCTTATACCGTTTGGAACAAAAACACAGGGTGAACAATGATAAAGAGTTGATCGACATAAAAAATCAACTGTCGGAAAAACTGCAAACGATATATAATACGGAAATATCCGTAACGGGACTGAAAGAAACAATATCACAAACGGAAAAAGAATTGTATCAGTTAGCGGCAACTATATCTGAGAAAAGAAATAAAACGCTTACTCATATCGAATTAGCTCTGAAAGAAAAATTACAGTCGATGAATATGTCGCAGGCGGAGGTCAAAATCGTATTGGAAAAGCAAGAACATCTGAACGAAAAAGGTCTGGATAAACCTGTGTTTTTCTTCAACGCCAACAAGGGTATGGAATTGCAGTTAATGTCCAAAATTGCATCGGGCGGAGAATTGTCGAGGGTTATGTTGGCAGTGAAGTCGTTAATTCTACAAAAGAATGTACTGCCTGCTATGGTTTTCGATGAAATTGACAGTGGCGTATCGGGAGAAGTATCTGCTAAAATGGGACGGGTTATGCAGGAAATCGCCCGTTATACTCAGGTGATCGCAATTACGCATTTACCTCAAATTGCAAGTAAGGCAACAGCGCATTATCTTGTCTATAAACAGGATGACAAAGCCAAAACTTATTCGCAAATCAAGAAATTGTCGCAACAGGAACGTGTTACCGAGATTGCAAAAATGATCAGCAATGAAGAAATCTCCGATTCTTCACTACAGACAGCTCAGACGCTTTTAAACAATTAACAATGAATACACATCCGAAGAACATCTTGAAATTTTGTCCTTTTTGCGGTTCTGCGAATTTTGTCTGGGATGGACGCAAAGCCCATATTTGTAGCGACTGTTCACATAAACTGTATGTAAATGAAGCAGGAGCGACTGTCGCTTTGATAAAAAACAATAACAATGAATTGCTGTTTACCGTTCGGAAATACAATCCCGAAGCCGGAACACTCGATTTACCCGGTGGATTTATCGATATAGGAGAAACAGCTGAAGACTGTATAAAAAGAGAAGTAAAAGAAGAATTGAACTTAAATGTAACAGATTTGCGCTTTTACGGAACATTCCCCAACGAATATCAATACAAAGGACTGACCTATTTCACCATTGACATTGTCTTTGAATGTTCTGTAGAATCTTTTCTTCCGCTGACTGCCAATGACGACGTCGCGGCGTTTCGGTTTATCAATCCGAAATCGGTAGATATACATGACATTGGATTACAATCTATAAAAAAACTGATTACGAAATACAGAGGTTAATTGAAAATTGAAAATTGAGAATTGAAAATTGCCTGCGGACGAGGATTGTTGTTCCCATGCCATCATTGCTTCCCTATTGTCTTGAACTCTGATTTATCTGATTGGCTTTGCCTCTCTCCTTCTTGTTCGGCAGAAGCAAACAAGTTTGCCTCTGCGCTCGCTTCGTGCGTCGGTTGCCATTCGGGTGATAAAAATTTCCCGCAGATTTCCGCAGAAGTTACACAGAGAACACAAAGAAGACACAGAGTTACACAGAGAAAAAGAAAATCATAGTCCATCAGATTAATCATTAGAATCAGAGTTCAAGACAATAATCAGCGGTTCAGACAAT
>JAISRU010000026.1 GCA_031273515.1 Bacteroidales bacterium
TTGTACACAGATTATTATTAGAGATGGATACAGTAAAAATCATTGAAATAGATACGGTTGCAGCTAAGGCAGCAGAACAGTTAGCTGTGATAGCAGAAAAACCCGACCCCTTTGCCATATTTGTCATGGGCATGGTTGGCGTCATTGTGTTTATCGTCCTTTATGTGGTGATGATGAAAATTGTATCGTTTATTATCAACAAAAACAGGAAAAACAAACAGGAACAGGTATGAATATACGGTATATTTCGGCAATGGACGCCTATAAAGCTGCTCAAGAAGGCGCTTTGTTGGCAGACGTCAGAGAAAAAGCAGAAACTTCGGATGTGTGGCTTGATATGGAAAATGTGATTTTTATTCCATTTTCTTTGTTTGCTCAGTTAAAGAAAGAATTACCTTTCGACAAACAGCTTATTCTGTGTTGTGCGGTGGGCATCGTGAGCGAAAAAGCAGCAAGACTGCTCTCGGAAGCAGGCTATGAACATGTTTTTGTGCTCAGGAACGGATTAATCGCATGGCAATCGGCAGGACTTCCCTTGAAAACAGCCGCCGGTCTGTTCTGTAAGTGTCAATGTTGTAATAAAAATGAAAATGAAAATGACTTCTGAAACAACCGAAAAACTGATCGCTGATTTTTCAAAACGCAGTATCCTAATTGTCGGCGACGTCATGTTGGACGATTATATTTCAGGAGATGTTACCCGTATTTCTCCCGAAGCTCCTGTTCCCATTCTGAACATTACGTCCCGTTATGCCTGTCTTGGAGGCGCTGCGAATGTGGCATTAAATATAAAATCGCTGGGAGCAACGCCTGTTTTGTGCAGCGTGATTGGCAAAGAACAAAAAAGTGATGACTTTCTAACGATTATGCAACAACAAAATCTGTCTGTCCGCGGCATTTGCCAAAGTAAAGACCGCATACTCACCACAAAATACAGAGCTTTGGGAAACAAAATGCAACTTCTGCGTTTAGACAACGAAGTTACGCATCCTCTGTCGCCGAAAGACGAACAAAATCTGTCGGAAACAATCACTTCGATTATCCATTCCCAACGCATTGACGCCATTATTGTCGAAGATTACGACAAAGGAGTTGTTACGCCTCTGCTTATTCGGGAACTGCTTGCTTTGGCAAACCAGAAATCCATACCTCTTACTGTTGACCCCAAAAAGCGTAATTTTTCAAGCTATCAGGGTACAACATTGTTCAAACCCAATTGGAAAGAATTTAAGGAAGGAACTCAACTCGAAATAAACGCATGGAATGATCCTGCTCTGCCGGATGCAATCCGCCGATTTATGTCTGAAAAACAACACAAAAACATCCTGCTTACTCTGTCGGACAATGGTATGCTGATTTGTCAGAACGAGCCTCTGTTTACCTGTACGCATATTCCTTCGTGCGAGCGCAAGGTTGCCGATGTTTCCGGCGCAGGAGATACGGTTATCAGTGTGGCGACGCTCTGTTTGAGTAGCGGTCTGGAGATAAAGAATATGGCAGAACTTGCTAATCTGGCAGGAGGTCTGGCATGTGAAGAAGCAGGCGTAACGGCAATCGACAAAGAACGATTTATAAAAGAAATCAACAAGTATTATCACGAAAACAAAAACGATTTATACTAATCTTTTTTTTCTTCCGTTGAAATAGGCACATAAATAATGTTCTATTTGCATGAAGAAAATAATGCCGTTTCTTTTTTCTCTTTTTGTCGTTTCTGTGCCATTGTCAGTTTATACTCAACGCAATGCGCCTAATTTGCCCAACTACGATCAAAAGCGTTTTCATTTTGGATTTGTTTTGGGGATAAATCACGCCAATTTCACGATCAAACCGCAATCAAATCTAAATCCTTTCGATTCCTTATTGGTTGTAACTCCCGGAGGAATGGCAGGGTTCGACATAGGAATAGTGGTAAACATGCACTTGGGAAATTATTTTGATCTTCGTTTTATTCCCGCTCTTTCGCTGATAGACAGAATGGTGAAATATACGCTTAAATACAGAGCTGACCTTGTCGGAACGGAAACGCAAAGTATAGAATCCGTCAATCTGGATTTTCCGCTTCTGTTCAAGTTCAAGTCATCCCGCATGGGGAATGTGCGGTTTTATGTGGTATCAGGCGCTCAATACAGCGTCGATTTGGCGACGCGCTCAAAGAAAAGAACCAATTCCAATGAAATCTTCCTGAAATTAGCCGCAGGCGATCTGCAGGCTCAGGTAGGCGTAGGGATCGACTTTTATTTACAGTATTTCAAATTCGCCATAGAAACAAAAATGTCTTTTGGAACAGGAAATTTGCTCAAAAACGAAAATAATATGTTTACCAACAGCGTACAGAGTTTGCGTTCCAAGACATTTCACATCTCTTTTCTCTTTGAAGGATAAGGAGTTTATTCCTTCTTCTTCCTGTACCGTTCTAAAGCGGATAACCGCAGTCGTATTACGCCGAAAACAGCTTCTTTGAATATACCTTTACTCATTTTCGATGTTCCTTCTGTTCTGTCGGTGAAGATAATCGGTATTTCGCAGAGTTTAAATCCGAGTTTCCATACAATATATTTCATTTCTATCTGAAAGCCATAGCCTGTATGTTTGATTTCATCGAAATTGATCGTGTCCAGAACCCGTTTGCGATAACACACAAATCCGGCAGTTGTATCCCGCATGGGGATGCGCAACATTTTACGCACATACGCCGAACCATAATACGATATTAAAACGCGCGACATAGGCCAGTTGACAACATTTACGCCATTGCAATAACGAGACCCCACTACCAGATCAGCCTGTTGTTCTATGGCTGCATTGTAGAGACGGCTCAGATCGTTGGGATTGTGCGAAAAATCGGCGTCCATCTCGAATATAAAATCGTAATTGCGCGCAAGACACCATTTGAATCCGTGTATATAAGCTGTACCCAGACCTAATTTCCCGCTTCGTTCTTCCAGAAACAGTTTATCCTCAAATTCGGGGATCAGTTTCTTGACAATAGCGGCTGTACCGTCTGGAGAACCATCGTCAATAATGAGCAAATGGAATAAATCGGGCAGCGAAAAAACATAACGGATTATTTTTTCAATGTTCTCTTTTTCATTATAGGTCGGAATGATGACTATTTTCTTATCCATGTCTTATATAATTCTTATTTGTGGTTAATCGGTTTTGTAATGATTTTGTTCTTTCCAAACGATTTAATATTCAATTTATTTTAGTCTGTTTTATTTTAGCAAGTCCTGTTTTGTAAGCGAAAATGGTGGTGATATTTCTTTTTCTCGCAATGCAAATATACAGTTTATTTGTTTTCGAATCATTTTTGTTTATTTTCTTATCACTTTTTTGGTTTTCAAACAACTTTTATTGTTGTTGCCCCCTTTAGATTGTTAATCGTTTTTATATTCTTGCTCAATAACTGCATGTAATTTCCTGACGTACACATCTTTAATTTTAACTTTGAATTGTTGATAAAAACTTTGCTTTTTTTGATTTCGGAATGGAAATGCTATTATATTTTTTTGTACTTTTGCAGTTCATTAAAGATTTCATTTATTAACGAAAAACAAAATAATATGTTCAAGAATCATCCCAAAGGTCTTATAGGCGCGGCTCTGTCTAACATGGGCGAACGCTTTGGTTTCTACATTATGATGGCAATTCTGACATTGTTCATCTCGTCTAAATTCGGATTATCCGAAACAACTACAGGCTATATCTACTCTGTGTTTTATGCCTCGATTTATTTGCTTGGATTGGTTGGCGGTCTGATTGCCGACCGTACACGCAATTACAAGGGGACTATTCTCTGGGGGTTGATAGTTATGGCTGTCGGATACTTTGTCATTGCGATACCTACTCCAACGCCTGTTCCGAATTTAGCTGTCTATCTTGGGCTTACCTGTTTTGGTTTGCTGATTATTGCGTTTGGCAACGGTTTGTTTAAAGGCAATCTGCAAGCGATAGTCGGTCAAATGTACGATAAACAGGAGTACAAGGATTTCATCAAAAAGAAATATGGCGTTGATGAAAACGGCAAAGCAAAACGTGATTTTCGCGATTCAGGATTTCAAATCTTCTACATGTTTATCAACATCGGCGGTTTTTTTGCTCCCTGGATTGCGATTGCTGTCCGTAACTGGTGGTTGCGAGCAAATGGATTTGACTACAATGCGTTACTTCCGGATTTGTGCCATAAGTTTCTCAAAAGTCCGGCAAGTCTTACAGTCGAACAGACTGCGAACCTTACCAAATACTCGTCCGAAGTGATGCTCAACGGTTCGCCTGTGGCTGACATGAGCGCTTTCTGTAACCAGTATTTAAATGTGTTTAATCACGGGTTCCAGTATGCTTTTATCGCTACCATTATCGCTATTGGTATTTCAATAGTGATATATCTGGCGAATAAACACAAATTTCCTGTTCCTGTTAAGGTCGTATCCAAAAAGGACGGCGCTTCGTCGCCGGCTTCATCTTCGACAGACAGTAACGAGATAGCAATGGCTGCGACTGAAATTCGTCAACGCATTATTGCGCTGTTTGCTGTATTCGGCATTGTTATTTTCTTTTGGTTCTCGTTTCACCAAAACGGTTATTCGCTTACCTATTTTGCACGCGATTATATTAATCTGGACGTCATAGATATAAATCTGGGCTTCACTACGATTAAGGGCGCTGAGATTTTCCAGTGCGTCAATCCGTTCTTTGTGGTCTTCCTTACGCCGATTATCATGCTTATATTCGGCGCTTTGAAAAAACGGGGTAAAGAACCTTCCACTCCGAAGAAGATCGGTATCGGTATGGGTATTGCGGCATTGGCATACGTGTTTATATTAGTGGTTTCAATAGTTTTACCGGACAAAT
>JAISRU010000036.1 GCA_031273515.1 Bacteroidales bacterium
AATTTCCCTACAACTAATTTTAATTTTTCTTTTTTTGAATTATCGAAGACACTATTTAAAAGATTTTGCGTATCTTCTGATTTCTTCTTCTTTTTTGAATATTCAATTCTGATTTCTTCTAATGTTAATAATTTTGCTGCTGTCGTTTTTTCATTCCAACCATACCACGAAGATTTTGGTTTAATTTTTTGTGTAGTCAGCAATACTAATGATTTAAAAGACTCTAAATCAAAATTATCATCTAACCAATTATTTAATGTATTCCAAACATTGGAATCCATGTCTGTTAAATCATCTTTGTAAAATTTTGCTTCTATTTGTTCTGTTTCTTCCCCAAACACAGAAACATCGCCAAAAGTTTCAATATACACAGATTCCTTTTCTTGTAACTCAAAACATTTTTTTAGAGCTACAAGAAATTGGTAGATTATACCTTTAATGCTTGCCGTTGCATTGTTTAGTTGCTTTGCCATATCAACAATTACTTAATTTTCTGTATCGTTTTTTACATGCTTTAAAAACCCCGTAAACTCTTCCAACGACCGTTGCAACACTTCTTTCGGAATAAGTTGTCGTTGATATTCGGCAATCATTGTCGGGCTGAGGCTGCGGCTCATGGCGTATTCGACAACACTACGGTCGGCTTCCCGGCAAAGCAAAATTCCGATGCTCGGATTTTCGTTGCTGCGGCGCACATCACGGTCGAGGGCTTCGAGATAAAATTCGAGTTGTCCCATATATTCAGGCTTGAATTTAGTGGTTTTCAACTCAATAGCGACTAAACATTGCAATCCCCTATGGAAAAACAACAAATCGACTTTGAAAGTAGAGTTGCCCACTTGCAACGGATATTCTTTGTCCACAAACAGAAAATCTTTGCCAAGTTCGAGAACGAAATCTTTCATGTTATCCAAAATACTGTGTTGCAAACGTTTTTCGGAATGTTTTTGCGGCAGTCCCAGAAAATCCACAAAAACGGTATCTTTGAGCATTGGAGCAGCCTGCGGATATATTTCTTTCAAACCTTTGGAAAGATTGTGTTTATCGCCTGTCAAAGAAGCAAATGTGTGGTTTTTGAGGCAACGCTGAAGCTCTCTGGTATTAAGTTTTTCTTTATGCGAGTAAAGCACATAAAAAATTCGTTCCTCTATTGTTCTACAAGCATCAAGAATTTTAAAATGATTCGTTAATGTGGTTAAATTTAAAAAAATTGGGAATTGTGCAATCATTGATTGCACAATTTGAGTAGTCTCTATTTGTGCAGGCAGTGTCTGCACAATTTGTTCTTCTCCCAATTGTGCAGCCACTGGCTGCACAAATTCGTTTAACTTAAATTTGTCTTGATATTCAATAAATTGCAGAGATGAATAAGCATCGTAAAGAGCAACCATATTATAAATTGTACGTCTTCCGTACCCTCGCAAAGTCGGATCTTGCGTCCGCAGATATTCGGACAGTTGCATGACGGTTTTGCTACCCCATGCAGCGTTTTTGAGACGAGCAGACACATAAGCGCCTACTTCCCATGCAGTAAGCAGATTTTCGTTGTTTACGGTTTGCAAGGCTCGTGTGCGGTGCAAGGAAATGATGCCGTGAACCTGCTGAAATTCCTGCGTTGCTATATTATTTGTGTCCATATTCTTATTTTTTAATATTTTCTTTCACAAAAGTTTCCTTAAATTTGAAAGGTAGCTCCTTCGAAAGCTGCGAGCGTATTGGGAAATACGTCTTGGGCTTCCTGCAACAGCGGACTAATATCCTTATATCTTGCCGAATAATGACCTATCAGCAGTTTGTCGACTTGAGCGAGTTTGGCGATTGTCGCCGCTTGCATCGCTGTTGAATGGTACTTCTCTTCGGCGACAGACAACATATCCTGCATAAAAGTAGCTTCATGATATAATAAATTCACTCCATGAATAAAAGGAAGAATGGTTTCGGTATAAGCGGTGTCCGAACAATAGGCAAAGGTTTTCAAATCCGAAGAAAGTTCGGTGATGGATTTATTAGACAACAAGACGCCGTTTTGTGTGCGAAAGTCGTTTCCTTCTTTGATGCCGAGTATCTGTTTGACCGTCGGACGATACTGAGCAATAAATTCTTTGGATACGAGTCTGCTGTGTCCTTTTTCTCGAAACAAAAAGCCGTTGGTCGGGATGCTGTGTAACAAAGGAAACGTCGTTACGGATATTTTATCGTTTTCGTAAAGCGGCATTTCCTTCTTTTTCCGTGCATTGATCGGATGAAAAAATATAGGATAGGTCATTTTTGATTTGTCCATTTTGAGCTGCATACGAATAATTTTCTGCAGAGGCTTATGCGCATAAATATGCAATTCTTCTTTTCTACCCAACAGACTTTGCGTAAAGAGAAATCCTATCAGTCCGAAAAAATGATCACCGTGCAGATGACTGATGAAAATACGGGAAATCTGCTGCATACGGATACCTACCCGACGAAGTAATATTTGCGTACCTTCCCCGCAATCTATCAGAAAGTAATCTTTTTGTTTATTCGATCTCAGCAAAAACGAACTTGGATACCGCGATGCGGTCGGAGTAGCCGAACTGCTCCCTAAAACTGTCAGAGATAATGCCATCCGTATAAATAAAAGTACGTATTCTCCTTCTGCCCCAAAAGCAAAAAGAGAATACGTAACTATTCATAATTATTATTTCATTTTTAAATTATCTCCTGTATCGTCGATAATCATTTTGTAATACCAATCAGGATATTTCGGATGGTTCGGCTGTTTGGGGAAGGTCGACTTATAGCCGTTATCCAGAAACTTACCGTCTTTTTCCTGTTTGACATTGCCGTCGATGTATTTTATCAGCAAATATTCGCTCAGCGTTTTCCACCGACTAAACGTTTCATCGGCAACTCCGTTGGAATAGGAATTAAGGACGTCAATACCCTGATCCCTGTTTTGATTATATATTGCAGCGAATTGTTCCGATTGTTTTTCTACCTGAGCAATAAAACCGGTTTCGAGTTCCTTTTGAACTTTTTGAATATCCGAAATCATATCATTATAGCGCAAATAGGCAAAATTTGTTACCAGATTGAACAGCCAGAAAGCAGACGTGGGAGAATAGGTCATCATATCGCCGTTTCCTTCTTTGAAGCAATTGGGGATTTTTGTTATTCCGCAGAAAATAGGGACATAGCAAGTGCTGTAGGTATCGTCGACGCCAAACCAAAGCACTCCGCCGACTGCTGCAGGATATTTTGTTCTGCTTTCTGCCACAAAAGAAAATCCTGTCTGTTGCGTAGAGATAGCTCTTTCGTGGACATATTTCGTTCCCTGATAATCCCATTCCATGGGTCGCCAGCGGTAAGGACATTCAAATGGACCTGCCCCTTTATCTTTGGTCATATCCATAGACGTTCCTTCAAAATGGTCGCGCATCATGTCGATTACATCTGCAACACCCAACAGACGGTCGGGTTTAATCCACAGAGGCATACGAGTTTTAAGGTTGTCGCCTCGAGCGTAGTCTTCGTATTTAGCCATTTCGGCAGGATTTGCTTTCCTGAAACCAGCCCAGACTCTCGATTCGCAAAAACGGGCTGCGCCGAAATCTAAGGGAGCATAGGTATCGGAGAAGCTAAATTCTTCGTCTTTGCCCGAAAAGAATCCTGCTTCACGCGCATACGAAATAATGTCTGACGCATAAACGACTTCGATATCAGGAAGAAATACCTTACTTAGATTTTTGGAAGAGATCGATTTCTTACCGTCTTCTTTGGGGAAGGTGGTGATACGGGCGTGATTGGCATGTCCCGAAATATAGCCGTCGGGGATACGCATTGCGATCCATATTGCTCCTGTGTTCTTTTTCGGGTCGATAGCGCCGTTTTTGTCGGTCAATTTTTTCCCTTTGCCGATTATTTCGAATATCCATGCTTCTTTGCCGTCGGAGATAGAGAAACTTTCTCCCGAACTGCAATAGCCATATTCTGTTGTGAGTTCGGCGATTACTTTAATAGCTTCTCTTGCGTTTTTTGCACGTTGAAGCACGATAGTCATCAGACTGCCGTAATCGATAATACCGGTCGGATCGACCAATTCTTCCCGACCCCCGTAAGTTGTTTCGGAGATAGCCAGTTGATGTTCATTCATAAAGCCCACCACGGAATAAGTACTTGGAGCCTGTTTGATCTGACCAAGTTTTTTCCCCGTATCCCATTCGTAGATATCGAGCATAGTTCCTGCAGGATAGATTGCAGCGGGACGATAATACAATTCGCCGTACAGGGTATGCGAATCAGCAGCGTAAGTAATAAAGGTAGAGCCGTTTTTGGACGCTCCTTTAGTGATAATAAAGTTGGTACAAGCCTGTACGATATTGTTTCCTGATAACAACAGACAGACTGCGGATGCAAAAATTAAATTCTTTTTATTCATCGGTTTCTATTTTTAAGTTTATAAATTAGTTTCCTTTTAAACGGGACGTATACTGATTTAGAACGGACATATAATCATTTATTGTATGATTTTCATCCACACAGAGGGTCAAATCAAAATAAGAGCAATAGTCCTGATTTCGTCCGATGCGAAACTCGGCATTGGGTAATGATTTGAGATACAATCCGAACAAGTCCGAAAAGACGTCTGTATCGATCAACACGTCGTAATGCGGAGATGCAAGTTGATGTTTCTTTTGAGTATTGATTTGTCCGAAAATATTCGCATCCTTAGCAGAAACGGTACAGATATTGGGAATACGACTTATTTGCTGAGGTATTTCATGAAACGGAAAATAACAAATGACGGTTATTTCTTTCCCTTTTTGACGAAACCATTTCACGCACTGGTAAACTTCTTCCCACTTATCGGGCGACTGATATGTCGTAAATAGACAAAGGGAAGTAATGATATCTATTGTATAGACAGATACCTGTACTTTCTTTCTATTCTCTGTGAAATGTTTCAGTTGACGGTTCAGATAATATTTTTGGATAAAATTCATGCCAGATTTTTTGAATTACAAAGGTAGTACGATTTTTTGAAAATAACAAGTATATTCGATTTTTTTTCATGCCATTCGGACTTAATCTAATTGAGAATTGAGAATCTTGATTGTGAGAATCAGGCTTGCTCAAAAGTATTCTGGATTGCCGCACTCCGCTTCGCTGCGTTACAATGACGTGAGAGTAAGCGCAATTCCCTTCTGCCTTCTCCATTTTGGAAAGGGCAGGGGGTTAGGGATGCATCCCTAACGGGAAGATCACAAATAATCGTCGCTTTGCTCTCTTGTTCATTTGTCTACGTGCTAAAAAACAGGACAATACACGACTGCCCCGCCAACAATTATGAGTCTGCTAGACTATTAACTAACATAATTAACACATTAGGCATTCTATGCATTGCATTTCAAACGACGTCCCTGTTCTTTTTTGTCTGACAAACAATGACTCCAAAAAAGAATTATCCCAAAGCAAAGGGATGATTTATTGTTTGACAAAAACCCCATCTCTTTCAACATCAATACTTCCTCCCGCGTAACAGCAAACGCCCATTCGCGGAGAATTAACTACCGGCAAAGAAGCATAATCGTCAAAATCGGGACATTTCTTAGCATGTTTTTTGGCGCATTTATCGCAAAATAAACTGTCTTCGTCCCAACCGTGGACGGTACAAATTTGCGTGGCAGGTTCTTTTTTGCACAAATCGCACAACAATTCCAGGGGTTCGTTGCGAGAAAGCAATACAATTTTCTTGTCTGCTTTTACCTGATATTCTTCCACAACGTTTAGCGAAAGCATAGTTGTGCTGCCGAAATCATACTCATACTCCAATTTTAAATCTTTATGGAAAACGGTTTTCGCTTTCCTGTTCATCTACACTTCGCCATTGGAA
>JAISRU010000053.1 GCA_031273515.1 Bacteroidales bacterium
AGAAATTTCGTTCTAACCGCATATAAATTTTCTTCCATCCAGACAGAAATAAAATTGAACAAATAAACAAGTGAACGAGTGAACAAATGAACGAGTGAACAAATGAACGAGTGAACAAATGAACGAGTAAACAAGCGTAAATAATTGAAAATTGAAAATGAGCCTGCGGGAAACAATGAAAAATGTAGGGAGAGGTATAGCGCTTGTCTATTTACAGCAGGTGTATGTTGTCGAATATTCGTGGAAACTGCATCCCGTCAGGGATGGACACGTGGTAGAAACAAATGATAAAGAACCAACGCTGTATGCCGTCAGGTATGCATCCTGTTTACTTGTCCACTTGTTCACTAATAATCATGTTCATCAGATAAATCGATGCACGAAGCGAGAGCAGAGACAAACTTGTTTGTCTTTGCCGAGCAAGAAGAAGAAAGGCGTAGCCAATCAGCGTTCAGACAATTCTTCTGATAGCGGCAATGTCTTTTATGGCTGCGACGGTCGCATCAATATCGTCTTCGGTATTAAAAGCGCCGATACTCAACCGGACTGTTCCATGTATGTCTTTCGTCCCCAACTGTTCGTGGACTTTCGGAGCACATTGCAGTCCTGTCCGACAGGCAATATTATAATCAACATCCAACATCATTCCCACATCGGCGGCTTCAAGTCCCTGAATGTTGAAACTCAATACAGGATTCTGATTCTTGCTGTCCGTTACGCAATAAGTGATAACGCCGTCGATCTTTTGCAATGCGAAACGCAGCTTGTCCCACAAAGCGATTTCCTGTTGATGAATGGCGTCAATGCCTTTTTCTAATAACCATTTTACGCCGGCGTTCAGTCCCGCAATTCCCAAGAGGTTCAAAGTACCTGCTTCAAGACGATAGGGATATTCTTCCAGATGCGCCGGATAGGCAGACCGTACCCCTGTCCCTCCATAGCGCGTCTGACGAACCACGACGTTTTCCCGCACATAAGATCCTCCAATTCCCGTAGGTCCCATCAGACATTTATGTCCGGTAAATACGTACACATCAATCCCTGACGCTACCATATCCACAGACGATGTTCCTGCTCCCTGACTGCCGTCTACAATAAACAAAACGCCCGCTTTCCGACAGACTTCGCCAATGGCGTCAAGCGGCTGAACCGTACCGATTACATTGGAACTGTGCGTACAGACTACATATTTGGTGTTCGGACGAATTGCTTTCTGTATATCATTCGGATCGACATATCCGGCGCTGTCAAAAGGAACATGGCTAACATTGATAATCCCCTGCTGTTCCATGCAATACAAAGGTCGCAAGACGGCATTGTGTTCCAAGTTCGTTGTAATGACATGATCTCCTTTTTCTGCCAGTCCCTGCAGGATGATATTCAGGGAATCGGTTGCATTATAGCTAAATGTCAAGCGGTTTGGGTCTCCTCCTCCGTTGAAGAGCGTTGTCAGTAATTTGCGGGTATTGAATATAATTTCTTCCGTTTCAATGGCGGCGTCGAAGCCCGAACGTCCCGGATTAACGCCGTGTTTGCGATAGAACCCCGTCATAAAATCGTATACTATATCCGGTTTGGGGAACGTTGTTGCCGAATTATCCAAATAGATCATATTCTTTGTCATTTTATACTTTTTATTTGTCCGATTGTTATATTACAAAACAAGCGCATCTGCCGTAATTTCGGCAAGCGTCTTGATCTTTATTCCTAATTTATAGAGATGATTTAACTGCGAAAGCTGATCCACACAATTATGACAGGGAGTAATAACTACCTTTGCTCCCGTAGCGCGAATTTGTTCCGCTTTCAAAAAACCTGTATTCAGACGACGATCGTTGTATTCACTCATCGCCAATTGTCCGCCGCCGCCGCCGCAACAGAAACTGTCCATGCCATGCGGGTTCATTTCCACAAAATCACTCACCGTATTTGTTACCGTGAAACGTATTTCAGATAAGAGTCCCCCGTTTCGCACCAGATTGCAAGGGTCGTGAATGGTCGCCAACGCTTGATTGAGCGATTTATCTACCTTTATTCGTCCACTGCGGATATATTCATTGATGAGTTCTACCGTTGTGATAACGTTAAACTCGTACGACTGCTGTAAATAATTGGGAGCTTCCCAACGATTTGCACGTGAACCGTGTCCGCATTCTCCCAAAACAAGCGTCTGACTTTGCATGTTCAATACTTCGTCATGCAGGCGTTTTGCAATCTGTTTCGCCTGATTATTATTCCCTGAAAACAAACCGTAATTGGTTACATCGTACATATTGGTGGAGAGCGTCCAGCTTTCTTTGGCTGCAAAGAAAATCTTCGCCATAGCAGATATGGACAAAGGAAAGAATTTAGCCTCCCGCGGATTGAGCGTATAAAGGATTTTGCTGCCTGTCCGGTTCAGGGGGATACAGGCTTCTTGTCCATATTCATCTGTCAGTTCTTCTTCCAACCACTGGATCGTATCGACAAAATCTTCTGAAGGAATACCCATATTATTACCTGTGAGCAGAGCCGTATCGACGCTTGTCTGCAAAGAAGAAGGAACAAGATTGGCAGCGGCAAGCATCCTGCGACCCACGTGGACAACATAAGCAATATCAACGCCTATCGAACAATGTTTTACACAGCGTCCGCATAAGGTGCAGGCTCCAAAGAGCATATCGATCATTTCTTCTGCCATTTTTTCGTCCAATTCTCTCGCATTGACCAAAAAAGGAACAGCCTTTCCCGTCAGCGTACAATAGCGTCGATAAAGTGAGGCAACCAGCTCGACTTTCCGAGCGGGAATGAATTTGTCTTCACCCATTGTCCTATAATACATGCAGCTTTCCGCACACAGACCGCAATGGACACAAGCATTGAGATGCGTCAGCAATTTACTGTCGGCGGGCATTTTTAAAAGTCGAACTGCGTCGTTTATTTGTTGTTCCGTCAATTTCCTCATACTTTCTTTTGTCTTTTAGGGGGCCACGAGTTACGCCATCCATAGAAAAAACCCAGTTGATAACGCGCCGCAAAAAAATAAACCGCATGACGCAATTTGCCAACGGGCAGATACAGTAATAATATAGACGCGGAAATGTAGTAATAAGTTGCAAGACAATCTCCGAAAATTAAATAACCGACTGTGAATAACTGAAATAATGTTGTCAGAAAGATCGACAAATAATCGTCTAAGGTAGATAATGTTCTTAATTTCCGCAGACATACTCGTTTGAATAAAAGGGCAAATCCGCAGACAACGCCAATGCACAGGATTAAGATCGTGAAAAGAACGACTATTGCCAACAAGAGCCAGTCGCGCAGGAGAAAAGGATGTATGAAAAAGAAGACAATAAAAAGTAACAAACTGATGAATATTCCGATGTGAAAGAACACGCCTGTTACGAATGTCGGCAGGTGCAGATAAGCCGATTCTTTGTTGGCAGGCAACATCGCTATTGTGTAAGAATAAACCGATGCACGTGCGACGCTTCCCTTTTTCTGTGAGAGGTCTTTAGGTTTTCCGATGCGGATCAGACGAAAAAAGTGCCACAGACAGGCGCTGATACAGATAGATACGCATCCCAAAGCAAGATATTGAACCCAATACATGTCTTCTGATTAAGCGTTAAACACAACCGTCGGGTTTGGGAAGTCCTGCCACGCGACAGGCTCCACGAGCAGGTCCGAGCGGAAAGAGTTCATAGATGTCTTTCAGTTTGAGTCCCGTTTCTCTACAGACGGTACGTATCATGGGAGCGTTTCCTTTTTCTTCGTAATTAGCTCGGATTACCCTCACGACCAACCAATGTTTATCGGTCATAGTTATTCCGTCTTCTTGAGCTATTGTCATGGCGACGTCTTCGTTCCATATTTCGGGATTAGTCAGAAATCCGTCTCCATCAAATTGTAAATCCGTTGTATTTTCCATCTTCAATGATTATTTCCTGTTTAGATTACAAATGTTTTATTCTTTCGATTCACTTCGGTATTGCCTATTTAAACTCATTTATTCCTTTATTATTGTTTTCAGTCGTGATTTTTGTGCCGATTAAGTGAACGAGTGGATAAGTGGACAAAAAAGTAAAAACAGAACAAAAAAGCGATCATCATTGCTAAAATCGCCTTCGCTCAAAAAGTAGCTGCTATTTTCGACTCAAAGTAAGTTTACTTGGGTGCATTTCAAATTGTCGCAAGCGTAAAAAATCCCGCAGGGATGGAATTTTATTAACCGTAGCCACAATTCTGTCCCGTTAGGGACAAAATATTGGTAGAAAACATCACAACATTTC
>JAISRU010000122.1 GCA_031273515.1 Bacteroidales bacterium
TTCACACAGCATCGAACTGAACACCTCCGACTTGGCTGCAGGATTGTACTTTTATGCAATGGAGTTCAAAGGGCAACGTTTGGTAAAACGAATGATCATCGAACGTTAATAGGAAAATAAAGAAGTTTTTTCATATAACATTAATTTAGGGGCTGTCTTCGGGTAGCCCTTTTTTTTGTCTTGAACTCTGATTCTAGTGATTAATTTGATGGACTATGATTTTCTTTTTATCTGTGATAATCTGTTTAATACCAAACCTTTGCCATTATAGTTATGGCAAAACACATTAATCCGTGATTAACAGAATATTATACCAATCTTTTTATACTATTTGATAGCAATTTGGTATAATCTGTGTCATCTGCGTGCTAAAAAATAATCACCCGAAGGTAATCATGTTAATCATTTAATCAGACAAATCACAGTTCAGACAAAAGTGCCCGAATGGCATGACTAAAAATTCTCAATTATTTGTTGTACTTTTGTACGTCTGAAAAATACAGACTGTAATTACAGAAAAACAGGTAGTATATGGTAAGTAAATATAATGAATACAGAAAATTAGACCTCTCCAAATTAGCAAAGGAAGTCGGCAAACAATGGAAAAAAAACGATACATTTGCTCAAAGTATGCGCATACGGGAAGGAAATCCTCGTTTTATTTTCTATGAAGGACCTCCTTCGGCTAACGGTCAGCCGGGTATTCATCATGTCATGGCACGCACGATTAAAGATATTTTTTGTCGATATAAAACTCAAAAGGGGTTCTATGTGAAACGCAAAGCAGGCTGGGATACGCACGGTCTGCCCGTCGAACTGAACGTCGAGAAGAATTTGGGCATCACCAAAGAAGATATAGGGACTAAAATCTCTGTCGAAGAATACAATCAGGAATGTCGTCGGGAGGTGATGAAGTACAAAGATATGTGGGACGACCTCACCCGAAAAATGGGCTATTGGGTCGATTTGTCCGACCCTTACATCACCTTTAAAAACGAATACATCGAAAGTCTGTGGTATTTGTTGTCGGAACTCTATAAGAAGGGTCTGCTGTACAAAGGATATACTATTCAACCTTATTCTCCTGCGGCAGGAACGGGATTGAGTTCCCACGAACTCAATATGCCGGGATGCTATCGGGATGTAAAAGATACCAGCTGTATCGCTCAATTCAAAATGCGGACGGAGCAAAGTCTTCCGAAATGTCCGTGGGGATTTGAAGGAGACGCCGCTATTCCTGACAATCTGTATCTGCTCGCATGGACAACTACTCCCTGGACGCTGCCGTCGAATACTGCGCTGGCAGTCGGTTCGGGGATAGATTATGTTTTGGTTCAGACCCTGAATGTTTATTCGGGAAATCCGATTATGGTTATCATGGCGAAAGCGCTTTTGTACACAATCTTTCCGGAAAAGAATGCTTCTCTGCCGTTTGAAGGATACAACCGAGGCGATAAAAATATTCCCTACAGGATTGTAGCTGAAACCAAAGGAGCCAATTTGGTGGGAATAGAATATGAACAGTTGATCCCTTGGGTCAATCCGGGAGAGGGCGCTTTTCGTGTCATAGCAGGCGACTTCGTTACCACCGAAGACGGGACGGGCATTGTCCACATTGCTCCGACTTTCGGCGCTGACGACGATCGTGTTGCAAAACAGGCGGGCATTCCTCCTTTGTTTATGCTCGACGCCGACGAAAAACGTCAACCTATGGTGGACAAACACGGAAAATTCTTCCTGTTGAAAGATTTAGATCCGACATTTGTCAAAGAGCGGGTGAATGTGGAATTGTATGCCGAATTTTCAGGCAGATTTGTCAAGAACAGCTATTGTCCCGAATTGACTGATAAAGATCCGACATTGGATACGGATATTGTCGTTATGCTGAAAATGCAAAATAAAGTGTTTCGGATAGAAAAACATACGCACAGTTATCCGCACTGCTGGCGCACAGGCAAACCGATTTTGTATTATCCTTTAGACAGCTGGTTTATTCGCACGACGGCGGTAAAAGAAAGGATGATCGCATTAAACAGAACCATCCAATGGAAGCCCGAATCGACAGGAAGCGGACGCTTCGGCAACTGGTTGGAAAATTTAGTCGATTGGAACCTGTCCCGTTCCCGTTATTGGGGGACGCCGCTTCCTGTCTGGCGAACGGAAGACGGAAACGAAGAAATTTGTATTGGTTCTTTGGAGCAATTGCGCACCGAAATAGACAAGGCGGTGGCAGCCGGACTGATGACAGAAAATCCTTATCGATCGGAGAATTACGATGATTTCGATTTACATCGTCCCTACATCGACAAAGTGGTATTGTTATCGCCAAGCGGAAAGAAAATGATGCGGGAAAGCGAAGTGATCGACGTCTGGTTCGACAGCGGAGCAATGCCGTATGCTCAATATTATTATCCGAAGAACTCCATCGAAAACACATTTCCCGCCGATTTTATCGCCGAAGGAGTAGATCAGACACGCGGATGGTTTTTCACGTTGCACGCCATTGCGGTCATGATCAGCGATACGGTTTCGTATAAGACGGTTGTTTCCAATGGTCTGGTTTTGGACAGAAGCGGGAATAAAATGTCTAAAAGTCTGGGCAATGCCGTTGATCCTTTCACTGTTATCGAGACCTACGGAGCAGACGCTGCGCGCTGGTACATGATTACCAATACTCAGCCTTGGGACAACCTGAAATTCGATACGGCAGGCATAGAAGAAGTTTGCAGAAAATTCTTCGGCACGCTCTACAACACCTACGGATTTTTTGCGCTGTATGCCAACATCGACAATTTCACATACAGGGAAACAGATATTGCCAACGAAAAACGTCCTGAAATAGATCGATGGATATTGTCCGAATTGAATTCTTTGGTTCAAAATGTCGATGCGTGTTATGAGAATTACGAGCCGACAAAAGCAGGCAGAGCCATACAGTATTTCGTGGATGAATGTCTGAGTAACTGGTATGTTCGATTGTGTCGTCGACGTTTCTGGAAAGGGGACTACAGCGAAGACAAAATTTCTGCTTATCAGACTTTATATACCTGTCTTGAAACGCTGTCTAAGTTGGCGGCTCCGATAGCTCCTTTTTTCAGCGACAGACTCTTTCATGATTTGAATATTGTCAGCTGTCGTCATGCGGTACATTCGGTGCATCTGACCGATTTCCCAAAAGCAAAACTCGATCTGATAGATACCGAACTCGAAAAGCGTATGCAACTTGCCCGTCAGATAGCTTCCATGACGCTGTCGTTACGTAAACGGAACAATTTGCGGGTTCGTCAGCCTCTGTCTAAAATCAGGATACCTGTTTTTACCGATCAGATGCGTCAGCAGATAGAAGCTGTCAGAGATCTTATCCTGTCGGAAGTAAATATCAAAGAAATAGAATATTTGAGTCCGGAGAATAATATATTGGTCAAGAAGATAAAGCCGAACTTCAAGACGCTTGGTCCCAAATACGGCAAAATCATCAAAAGTATTGCCGATTTGATAGAAAAGTTCACACAGGAAGACATTACCGTACTCGAAACCATGAATAAATACATCATGATGATAGACGGACAATATGTAGAACTGCATCTTGACGACGTTCTGTTGTTTACGCACGATATTCCGGGCTGGGTGGTTATGAATGAAGGCGATATGACGGTGGCTTTAGATACTGTGATTACAAAGGAATTAGCAGAAGAAGGTCTGGCAAGGGAGTTGGTCAATCGCATTCAGACTGCCCGCAAGGAAAGCAACCTGGATGTGGTGGATAAAATCAACATCAAACTTGAGCATCATCCCGAAACCGAAAGCATGTTGATGCATTTCAAAGAATATATCTGTAACGAAACGCTCTGTCAAACGCTGACAATAACAGACAAGATTACGGATAAAGGAAAAATAAGCGTCGATCTGATTGATAATATCACCGTGAAAATGCTGATTGAAAAAAGTGAACCTTTCATGTAATGGAAAATGGAGAATTGAGAATTGAGAATTGCCTGCGGACGCTTTTTTCCTCACCCCCAGCCCCTCTCCAGTTTCGACAAGCTCAACTGCCGGAGAGGGGAGAAAAGGAAAAGGAGAGAAAAAAATCTGTGTTCATCTGTGTTCATCTGTGTCATCTGTGTGCTAAAAATAATCACTCGAATGATCATCATGTTCATCCATGAACGAGAAAATAAGTGTTTTTGCGGTATGAATAAATTCAGGAGTCAATATTTAAAATCAGGGGCGATTATTGTTTTTTTGTTTTTGTTATATGCGAAGGGTCATTCTCAGACAATCGACGACAGCAATCAGCAGGACAGTTCCAAAAATGAAATGCTCCACGAAGACGGAAAGAATTATGTGCCAGCCTATTCTTTTTACATTCATTCTTTGTATCCAAGTCTTGTCGAACCTGTCTTGATTGATACTACTGTATTTCATCCTTATTGTGAAGATATTTCGCTTTATTCCCGTAATCTGTATGCCAATACGGGGATTTTCGGACGAGCCAATTACAGTATGAATTTTTCGTTTTACCGCAAACATGGATTTGTTTACAAGACCTATCCGTGGAATGACTATCTGCGAACGATCGAAAACTGGGAAATGTTTTCACTCAAGGAAGTCTATACTCGTCTGGAATATAATTTTGCCAACGGGAAAGAAAATCATTTTTCGGTAACTCATGCTCAGCAGATTACCGAAGATGTGTATTTTGGGTTCGGATTGGAGTCCATTATCGCACAGGGACGCTATGTTATGCAGCGAATACGGGATGTGAATATGGG
>JAISRU010000147.1 GCA_031273515.1 Bacteroidales bacterium
CTTTTCATACAACAAAATTAATACTTTTTTGTCTTAACTCACTGTCCGAATTTTGGGGGACATTATAGTCGGGGGTGAGGAAAAAGGCGGTTGCGAATGACGACGCAATGTAAAGACGTTGCAGGCAACGTCTCTACAACAACGAAAACCCCCTGCCCCTCTCCACGTTGGAGAGGGGCAGGGGGTGAGGACAAAAGAGGGGTCGGGGGTGAGGAAAAAGCGTCCACAGGCAATTCTCACAATCAATCTTTTCAATTTTCAATTAGATTAGGGATGCGTTTTTCTGCGTATATTTGCGGAAAATCTGCGTAACTCTGCGGGAAACAAAAATCGTCGCTTGCGCAATTCTCAATTCTCAATTCTCAATTCTCAATTCTTTTGTTTACTTTTGCAGTCAGAAAAAAACGGAGGAATGACTGAACGTAAACCAAGTTGGCTGAAAATAAAATTAGAAGCAGGCGGAGAATATTCCAATATCAAAAGAATAGTGGAAACAAATAACTTACATACGATCTGCAGTAGCGGGAAATGTCCCAACATCGGGAAATGCTGGAACATGGGAACAGCTACCTTTATGATATTGGGAGATATTTGTACCCGTTCCTGCAAGTTCTGCGCTACCAAAACAGGAAAACCTTTTCCACCCGATGCCTCCGAACCTGAAAAAATAGCAGAAAGCATCCGCAAAATGAACCTCAAACATTGCGTTATCACTTCCGTCGACAGAGACGATCTTCCCGATAAAGGAGCCGCTTTCTGGGCTGAGACTGTCTATGCCGTCAGAGAAAAAAATCCCGATACGCTCATCGAAGTACTTGTCCCCGATTTCGACGGTATCGACGACTGTCTGAATATTGTCTTTGAGGCAAAACCCGACATCTTCGGACATAATATGGAAACGGTTAAACGTCTGTCTTCTCAAATAAGAAGTCGGGCGAAATATGAGGTGAGTTTGGACGTCTTACGCAAAGCCGCGACAAAAGGTCTGATTGTCAAGTCGGGACTCTTAGTGGGTCTGGGCGAAACAGAAGCAGAAGTGAAAGAAGTAATGTCCGATTTGAAAAATGTCGGATGCAGAATGATTACCATCGGACAATATCTGCAACCAACCAAAAATAATCGGGAAGTCCATGCCTACATCACACCGGAACAGTTCGACAAATACAAAGAATTTGGGTTCCAAATCGGCTTCGACAGTGTGGAAAGCGCTCCCTTAGTACGTTCTTCGTTTATGGCTGAACGCAGTTTTATTGATGCTAACATTCAAAAATAATGAATACATCCAATCTACACAACAAACAAATTGATTATATCGACTGGGGAATGATCGACTATAAAACGGCATGGGAGAAACAACAAGCATTATTCGATGCGTTGGTTGATCTGAAATCGGATTTTGATTCTTCCAAAAGCAAATCTTCTGTTCAGCGGTTTATCCTGTGCGAACATCCGCATGTCTATACGCTGGGACGATACGGTCAAAGCAATAATCTGTTGATTAATGATGAATTTCTGCGAAAAATAAACGCTTCCTATTATCGCATCGACAGAGGCGGAGATATTACGTACCACGGTCCCGGACAAATTGTCGGTTATCCTATTCTGGATTTGGAACAGCTTCATTTGTCGTTGAAAGAATACATCAACTGTCTTGAAGAGATGATAATCCGCACATTGGCTACATACAATATACAGGCAACCCGAATGAAAAATGCCGCCGGCGTATGGTTGGACGCCAACGGAAAGCATCCGCGTAAAATCGGCGCTGTCGGAGTACGTGCAAGCCGCTATGTTACCATGCATGGATTTGCTTTTAATGTCAATACCGACCTGTCGTATTTTTCCTACATCAATCCCTGCGGATTTGCAGATAAAGGAGTTACCTCTATGGAAAAAGAACTCAATCGTGCAGTCCCTACAGAAGAAATAAAACAAAAACTGTATGTCCATTTCTGTTCATTGGTCGATAAACAGGACGTCCGCTCTTAAATTCGGACAAAATGCTTCAAAGGATATGTAAGCAACATGGGTTCGGTTGTTTGTTTTTTTTTGACAAATAACAGTCGTTCCTATTCCTTTTTTTACTACCTTTGCAACACTTTTTATTGCTATTGCAACACGTGTCGCATCCTGAGGGAGGCAATACGAAAATAATAGATAAACAGAAATATAAACTTCCTGAATGATTGTCGGGAAAAACAAAACAGGAAATGCAAAGAATATTCAAACACAGGTTCGGGAGATTTGGACATGTATAGATTAACTCATTTAAAAGAAATAGAAGCAGAAGCTATTTACATCGTAAGAGAAGTAGCGGCTCAATTTGAAAAACCGGTATTGCTTTTTTCGGGCGGGAAAGATTCCATCGTTCTGACCCATTTGGCATATAAAGCATTTTATCCTGCCAAGATTCCTTTTCCGTTACTGCATATCGACACAGGACACAACTTCGCCGAAACAATTGAGTACAGGGACGACATGGTAGAACAGTTGGGGGTTACTTTGGTTGTCGGTTCGGTGCAGGAGTCGATCGATCGTGGTCGTGTAAAAGAAGAAACAGGTTATTACGCAAGTCGAAACAAACTGCAGACAATCACCTTGCTGGATACAATCGAGCAGTATAAATTTGATGCGGCAATAGGAGGCGCACGTCGCGACGAAGAAAAAGCGCGCGCCAAAGAACGTGTCTTTTCTCATCGGGATGAGTTTGGACAATGGAACCCCAAGCATCAGCGTCCCGAACTCTGGGACATCTACAATGGAGCAAAGAACATGGGAGAACATTTCCGCGTATTTCCTATCAGTAACTGGACGGAAATGGACGTCTGGCAATACATCCTTCAGGAAAACATTCAGATGCCCCGAATTTATTTCACGCATCAACGCAGCGTCTTTTTCAGAGATAATCAATGGCTTGCCGCCGAATCCTGCATGAAACTCAAACCTACGGAAACGGCAGAGATAAAAAATGTCCGCTGTCGGACTATCGGAGATATAAGTTGTACGGGATTAAGTCTTTCGGAAGCTCATACGGTGGAAGACATTATCGAAGAAATTGCCGCTACCCGCACTACGGAACGGGGCAGTCGGGCAGACGACAAACGCTCGGAAACAGCAATGGAAGACAGAAAGAAATCAGGATATTTTTAAAAAGACAACAATGGCAAAAACCACAGGATATTTGGACATGGAACTGCTTCGCTTTACCACCGCAGGCAGTGTGGACGACGGAAAAAGTACGCTTATCGGACGATTGCTCTATGACAGCAAATCTGTTTTTGAAGATCAGCTCGAAGCAGTGGAAGCGGCGTCTAAACGCAGTGGAAATGAAGAAGTAAACCTCGCTCTGCTGACGGACGGATTACGCGCCGAACGCGAACAGGGCATTACGATTGATGTTGCTTATCGTTATTTTGCAACTCCCAAACGTAAATTCATCATCGCCGATACGCCGGGTCATATTCAATACACGCGCAATATGGTAACGGGCGCATCGACAGCCGATTTGGCTATTTTATTGGTAGATGCGCGTCATGGCATAGCGGAACAAACGCTTCGTCATTCTTTTATTGCCTCTTTGTTGGAGATACCTCATATTGTTGTTTGCATCAATAAGATGGATTTAATCGATTTTTCGGAAGATGTTTTCAATACGATCTGCGAAGATTACCGAAAAGTGGCAACGAAACTGAATATAACCAACATGCGATTTATTCCTGTTTCCGCCAAATACGGACACAATGTAGTAACTGCGTCGGATCAAATGCCATGGTACAAAGGACAAACGCTCATGGATGTTTTGGAAACAATCCCTATCGACCATAAACTCAATTCTAACGAGATACGGATGCCTGTTCAGTATGTTATTCGTCCTCTTTCGGACAACTTTCCCGATTTCAGAGGATATGCGGGACGAATGGCAGGCGGCATCTTAAAGGCAGGAGACATGCTCACTGTATTGCCTTCGGGATTGCAATCCAAGGTCAAGACGCTCTGGCAATGCACAAAGGAATTGCAGGAAGTTTCTGCTCCCGATTGGATTACGGTTCAGTTGACAGACGATCTGGATATTAGTCGAGGGGATATGTTGGTGGGAACAAATGGCGTTCAGCCGCAGATTTCACAGAATATCACCTTGAAAATATGCTGGTTCAACGAAAAACCGCTTACCTTAAATGCCGCTTACCTGATTAGACAGTCGACAAATGAAACAAAAGGGATTGTCAAAAACATCAACTACAAAATCAATATCAATACGCTGGAAGAAGTCCCAGAAATAAGTTCATTGAAGATGAATGACATTGCTTCTGTAACAATCCGAACCGCCAATCCGTTGGTTTTCGACAGCTATAAACACAATCGCACAACAGGGAGTCTGATTTTTATTGATCCCGATACCTTCGAAACTGTCGGCGCAGGAATGATTACAGATGAATTGAGAATTGA
>JAISRU010000220.1 GCA_031273515.1 Bacteroidales bacterium
CAAGAAAACAAATACGGACTGTTTCTCTGATAAGTTTAGCGCTGTTGGTCTGCGGAGGCGTCTTTTGGCTATTCCACAAGAACAATGTCGTGGAGATTATCAAAAAAGAAACTGCCGGACTGTTACAATACGAATATATTCCCAATCAACAGATTCACTGGGAAACCTGCGACGTCCTTTTGCAGAAAGATTCGCTGTATGAGGACTTTCGGAAGAAGTACAGATTGCATTTTCAGACAGTCGGACTTGCCCGATTCCCTGACAGCAGCAAACTGATCCTTATTTCCGAACCGCCTCCTTATTTTGAGCTTGATTCCATCAAAAGTATTTGTTCAGAATTTACGCATCGCACAGAGATCAAAACCCACCGAACCGGTTACGACGGCAATGTGCGTGATATTTTATTGTGTCTGGGAAACGCTACCGAAGAAAACACGAAAAATATTATTGCAAAACTGACACAACAACTTTATCTTTCGGACTATAAACCGAATCCTCTGCCGCTTCCTGCAGAACAGGGACGAATGTATTTCACAAAATCAAACATTGACTACCGTATATCGCTGCACGAGTTCAACGAATGGTTTTTGAAAGAAAAGGAATTATTTATTGTCTTGGAAGACAGCAGTCAGACGGAAACAATAGAAAGTATGTTCAAGCAACAAAAACGGGGAGTCTATTACAGCAAGCTGCCGGGTTTTGTGGCATGGGCGATCGCCAAAAAGAGCGACTTGTCCGAACAATTAAGCGCTATTCGTCGGTTTACTTTAGACGCCGACCTTATTCTGGGAGCATTAGCCGACAGCGCTACCTTAGTTATTATCGGCAGAGAACGGGAAGCAAAGCTCAACGAATTACCGCCCTTGAATACGGAAACAATTCTTCTGCTGGCTTCCATTACGGAAAAAGAACTTTCTCAGAGTTTAGACATAAACGATTTAATGGCAGGCAAAATGCGCAATGGAAACGATTGGTGTCCTACCTATCTGAGCAGGGAATTGGAAAATACGGAATTTGGTCATTTGCTTACAATCACCGATATTCTGTTGAAAGACTGGTCGGAAAAAGGAAGCATTCGAGAGGCATATTACCGCTATCCCGAACCTGCGTACTACCCTTTTGATAAACCGCTGTTCAGGAAATTAGGATTAAATGAGCTGGTCTATAACTGGAATACCAACAATGCCATGTATGCAATTGATCTGGAAGATGTCAGCATTTATACTTTGAATCGGACGGGGGCGTTGCCTGTATCGTACTTCAATTCGCAGGAAAGAAGCGTTTCAGTGGGAAGTAAATACGAAAATCAGGCATATCGTTATTTTGCGACCATCGGCAATACTGATCTGGCGCGCGTGGTACAGTATATCGCATTGTATCAACTTTTCATGGATAGCGAAATCCACTATTCCGGACAGACCTATACGGCTTTTCCCAAGAACAAACCCTATCTTTTGCAAAAGCCCGCCTCCAATCTGATGACGATCTTAAAGAACCTGACCAATGAAGAAATAAATTATCTGACAGATACTTTAGCAGAACTCAAATTTGTCGATTATCAGAAAGAAAAGGTGACGGAACAAATCAAAGACAGCGAACAAAAATACAACTATGTTACGACCGATGAACATAAAGAAACAATATTCAGCGACGTTCGCAGTAATACGAAGCAACAACTCGGCAATGAGTTTTATCAGGTACGGGGGATGTTGCGGGGTTTGTCGGACGAAGAGTTTCAAAGGTTGGCAAAACAGGTGTCGTATCCGCGCGGACTGCATGTTCGCAACAGAGAAGATTATGCCATCTTACTCAAAGGACGACAATTGAATAAACTCGTCTGGAGTATCGGCAAGAATTATCTTTATTTATTGCATGTCGATTTGAATGATGTTAAGAATTACTATGTCGGCAATTTGTCGTCTTCATCCGGCAGATACATCAAGACGCCTTCGGTCATCATCACATTCAACGATATGTTGACCACGGGAGGACACAATATTTCTTCTCGAATCAGCAGGGTTAAGTCGATGACCAATTATAAACAATCAGGATACCGTCCGCAAGAGGACATGCCGTCAAGGGAGACTCCTGTTGTTTCCGCATCGCCGACAAAGCCTGAACCTTCTTCTCCTTCTTCAGGAAGACCTGTCAAGACGGGTTCGACCTCATCCCAATCGACAACGACAAACAAGAAAACGACAGTAGCAACCACATCTGCAACCAAAGCGACCGTTCGTCCGAGGAGTGAAGTCATCTCTTCTGCTCCCAGAACTCAAAGAGGTTTAGCCCAGTGAAATTTATCGGACTATTGTAATCTGCCCGGATAGATGCGAAGCGCTTCTTCTAAACATTTCATAGACGCTTTCATGTCATTTACATTCAGACAATAACTGATCCTGACTTCATTTTTCCCTTTTCCTTTGTCGGAATAGAAGCCGGTAGCAGGAGCAAGCATCACTGTTTCTCCATTGCAGTTAAAGTCTTCGAGCAACCATCGACAAAAAGTATCGGAATCGTCGATAGGGAGTTGTGCAACAGCATAGAAAGCGCCTTTAGGAACAGGACAAAAACAATTCGGCATCTTATTGATAGCTTCCGTAACCACGTTTCGACGTGCGACATATTCTTTGAGAACGTCGTCAAAATACGATTGAGGCGTATCGATGGCTGCTTCGGCAAAGAACTGTCCAAAACTCGGAGGACTTAAACGAGCCTGTGCAAATTTCATTGCCGTATTGTAGACTTCTTTGTTTTTCGTGATAAACATTCCTATACGCGCACCGCATGCGCTGTAACGTTTGGAAACGGAATCGAGCAGAACCACATTTTGTTCGATATCTTTCAATTGCATCACAGAATAGACCTCAGCACCGTCGTAGGCAAATTCACGATAGACTTCGTCGGAAAAAAGAAACAGATCGTATTGCTTGACAATCTTCGCCAATGTTTCCAGTTCTTCTTTTGAATAAAGATAGCCTGTCGGATTATTGGGATTGCAGATCATAATTGCCTTGGTTTTGGGTGTAATCGCTTTTTCAAACTGTTCGATAGAAGGCAAGGCAAATCCCGTATCAATGGTGGACACAATCGGATTCACTTTTACTCCCGACATAACGGCAAAACCATTGTAATTGGCGTAAAAGGGTTCGGGAATAATCACTTCGTCATCCGGGTCAAGACAACTGTTGAAAGCAAACAGCAACCCCTCCGAACCACCGCAGGTAACAATGATTTCATCGGGGTTCACATGAATTTGAAAACGATTGTAATATTCCGTCAACTTTTTACGAAACGACAGTATGCCTGCCGAATGAGAATATTCCAACACTTTTGTTTCCTTATGACGCAAGGCGTCAATAGCTTCTTGCGGCGTCTCAATATCCGGCTGACCAATATTGAGATGATATACTTTTATTCCTCTTTGTTTAGCTGCATCCGAATAAGGAACTAATTTTCGGATGGGTGATGATGGCATTTTGTCGCCTTTGTATGATATTTTCGGCATAACTTATTTTTTATTATTTCCTGTAACGGGTTTCTTCAGATAGATGATTTCAAAAAAACTGTA
>JAISRU010000221.1 GCA_031273515.1 Bacteroidales bacterium
GGACATTGTAACAAACAATCCTTCGGAGTTGATTGTCGTTATTCCCGAACTTCGGCACGGAAGCTATAAATTGGAAATAGTTACACAGTTCAGCGGAAACAGCGCGCAAGCACTCAAAGGAGCGCATCGTGTTACATTCAACAAAATACTGACTGTGGAATAAAACAGTACGGTAATATGCGTCGGGCGTATATTATGCTATGCGTCGGACGTATATTATGCTATGCGTCGGACGTACATTATGCTGTGCGTCGGACGTACATTATGCTGTGCGTCGGACGTACATTATGGTATGCGGATAACGTTCTTTGAATTTTAATTGTTTTGAACAATGATTAATGATTAATGATTAATGATAAATGGTTAATGGTTAATGGTTAATGGTTAATGCCATAGGGAAAATAAAAAAGGTTACACAGAGAAGGCACAGAGAAAAAAATCTGTGTTCATCTGTTTAATCTGTGTCATCTGTGTGCTAAAGAAAGACACAATTCAAGACAATAACCAGATTGTTCATTTGTCTACTGTCCACTAATTCTTAGTTTGAAATCATCAAGATAGACAGACTTATCTCCGTTATTGAAAACATAGACTTTTATTTTTCCCTGTAAATGTTCTTTTCGATACACCTTCTGACTGAGGTAAACGGCATACCACAAATCTTTGGCGATGCTACGCGTGAAATAAACCGCTTGCCATGAATTACAGTCCGTTTCCTCCACCGAAATAACCAAAGCCGCATCGTCCGAATAATTCAGTATCTGTGCATTTGCTTCGATAATCAAGGCGTCCTGTTCGGTTTTAGTCCATAAAGTATCCAAATCAATCTCATACGTGTACGAATATCCGTTTTTACTGATCTTGTTGGAGAAATTTCCCGACGTCGACGCCTCATCGCTTATTTCACCGCTATATTGAGCCTGATTATCGTCGAAATGATGCAGATAATTTCGGATGAGGGTCTGCCGATAACTTGCTGTCTTTCCGAACAGACAATTCTCCGCACTCACACAGACAGTATCAGTATCATGTATCTTTATCCGACGAAACTGTATCTGCAAATCAGAACGAACACAAATAGAACTGCTGTTCCGCAAACGAACTTTTATTGCTTTGGGTTCTGTCGTGCAGGTATGAGGATGACGTATAAATGGATTACACCACAAACCGTCAACCGCCGTCGAAGGAATATAACGATAGGTCAGCATAATGCCGTCGTCTAATAGATAGTCGATATAATATTCTACCTCCTTATAGAGCAACTTATGCAAATAACCAATCCATCTGTTCCGAGAAAAAACGTTTAACTGTGTAATCGTGTTCGGACTGTCGGGAATATCAATCCACTGTCCGAATGAAACCGTCTGTATTTTGTCCAAAGCTACAGTTTCAAAACGGAGAGAACTGTCTTTTTGAAACAAAAGGAATTTATCGGTCGTTTTAATCAGTCTGTAATTCTTCAACAGATTACGAATAAGTAACGGTTCATCATTGAGCATGTATCTTCCGTCCAAAGAACCGAATGTTCCTCCATGAGGGTCGGGTTCCAGATGGAAAAGAAGAAATTGCGGCGAATTTTCATCTCCCTGATAATGTTCCGACGCCTTTTCGGAACTTTTTCGTGATGTAGATGCTCCTAATTCCAGCGTCTGTCTCGGTTTCCATTTTAATTGATTTGTCGCAATATAGGAAAATTCCCAAGGATAAATATCAATGGTATTATCTCCGATAAGAGTGCGTGTCTGCTCATCGAGTTTGTTGATCGCAATACTTTGTTCGGATTTCGTCAGCATCTTTTGCTTGAACTCCCGATAATGCAATACATCCATAAAATTGTTTATTCCTGCCATTTCTTTGTTTATTCCGCTGTACATCGGAAGCGAATGCATGTTGATATACAATAATAACACGGTAACACAGGCAGTCAGAAACACCTGTATCCTCTTGTTGTCGGATACAAGAAGAACAAGACACCAGAAAATGACCAAAAAAGTAATGAAAATACGGTAATGATAGATGTCTTCCCTGATAAAACTGTGTTTCCACATGGCAAAAAGAGGCAGAAAAGACAATACATACAGTATTCTGACGTCTTTCCCCTTATGGAAAAAAGGAAAAGCAAGCAGCAACACAAGACAGGGTATCACGACAAACCAATTGTTGTCGGGATGCAGGGAAAGTGTATCACCGTAGCCTCCCGACAAACTGACAACACCTGTCAAAAAATGAAAATAAAGTTTCAGACTGCCGAAAACCAATATTCCTGCAAGCAAGCCTGTCCCCAGAATAATTCCGATTTGTTTGAGCAATGCAATGCCGTTTCTTGTCCGAAAAAGACAAATCAAAACAGATACGCCAATGATGCAAAAAGAAGATACTCCAATAGATACCTTTATAAACAAGCCGGTAAAAGCCAGAACGACACATATAATAAAAGGAACAAGACTTTGTTTTTTACAAAATAAAAAGGCAAGAATAAGACATGAACCGACAATCAGAAAATCAATGAAAGCGAAGAAAGAAGCAACAAAAGCAACAACAACAAGGGTCGTTTTGGAGCTATTGCGAACACTTTGAGATAATCGAAACAGAAGATGTATAAAAAACAGTTTCAAAGTACTGAAAAAGAGCAAGGCAATAAAGAAGTTATGTCCTGTTGCTGTGGGGATTTTCAAAAAGGCAAGCGGTCC
>JAISRU010000115.1 GCA_031273515.1 Bacteroidales bacterium
CGTGTTCCTCAGTTCGGGACTTTGCCGCCGGCTTCCTTCAGATTCCACATCGCTATGGACACCCTTGCCTTGAGCTAATGGTTGGCTACTACCTGCCCCATAGTGGACTTGCACCACCAAGTTAATTATCATGCACGGCACACCAAATCAAGGCTGATTCCCGTTTGTGGAATCAGCCCTTTCAGGTTATTTTGCAGCCAGTAAACAAACTATTGCTGTCCGATAAAACTTTTTAAGCGCAGAAAAATCAGGGCTGACTCCCATTTGTGGAAACAGCCCTTTTAGGTTGTCCGATTGAAATCAGCAGCCGCGCCATGCGTCACTGATATTAGCAAGTTTTACAAATTCTTCGTGGCGCCGGCGGTCGAGGGCGGCAAGAGTTATTTGTCATCATGTTCCTGACGCTAAAAATCTCCCGAAAAATGGGTTTCATCACTTGAGAGATAGCTTTCATCTCTTGAGATATTTTCTGCATCACTTAGGGGATTTTCCCCATCTCCCAAGAGATAGATACCATCCGTCATTGACATTAGCAAGTTTTATCGGACAGCAATAATTGAAATTAGATTTCCATGAAAAATATCTTACAAAATGAATAAGTTTGAGTTTTTCAGCAGACCCTACATAGTTGATGAGTTTTGCTGGAATTTTGATAGAGTAATGGAGGGAATAAATGCGACCATTCAGAATATTGATAGATGTACCTTTCCCTTTTTATTCCGATTTGCGGAAAATATACACGTCAAAATCCCAAGTCATAGAACATTGAGGGTGCATAGGCGCATCGTGGGTCAGGGTAGTCCCAGTTCTCTTTTCCGTAAGATTTGACAATATCCACCCAGCAACGGTTGTTTTCGCTAAAGCAGGATTCAAACAGGTTGCATCTTTTACATGGACTGCCGTCTTGAATATCTTCACTTTTGAGATTAAAGAGTCTCTTCGCGACAGGGGAGTCCCAGACGTCCGATACGCTATCGGTTGATACATCACCAATTAAAAAGCGTGGCGACCAGTACAATTGTTCGCAAATAGTAGCCTTACCATCCGGAAGAATAAACAAATGATTGTTCAAAGCCGAACATCTTACGCCTTTGAAATCCTTGCTGCCGGTCGTACAATAATAAAATTCCCTGTTCAGGGCGGGACGGTTTAACAGGATGGGAATCTTGGAACAGGGTATTATTTCTTCTTCGATAAACTCATACAGGGATTCAATTTCCTTTTTTTTAGGTTTTAGTTTTTGAAATTGTTCGTATGCTATCCAGTTGGAATTAACGGCAAGAGTTATCCGCCAATCGGTAATAGTTTTCAGTTCAGAAATAAGAGCGAAGAGTTTTTTTATATAGTCTTTTCGTATGTTGTATGTTGTAAGTACGGATGTTATCCGGTACTTCAATCCGCTCGCGTCCATTAGCTTTATTCCACGAATGATTTTTGTCAGGTAGTCGCTTTTTACAGACAACGTTTTCTGTAACACCACCGACGAGCATGCGTCCAAAGATAATTGCACAGGATTGGCAAAACCGGATTCTTTGATTGAGCGGACGATATCGTCGGGTATAGGAAGTTTGGGTGAAATATATTCCGGCGACATATTTAAATCCACCAATTTTTTCAAGATAACAGCCCAGTCCGGATGAAGGAATACTTCTCCACCCATCAGGTTGACTGCACGCACCTGCAGGGATTTGGCCTCTTCTATCAATTCAAAGATGCGGTTGGTTGATAGTCTTTTGTTTATTCGTGTTATAGTATCAGCATAGCAGTAGATGCAGTTGGAAGCACATGTATTATTCAGCATGACAGTCAGCAGTTGTGGGCCGGAATACATGCGACGTGTGGTTAAATCAACTCGCTTTTGACATTCAAAAATATCAGGTGTCAGATTCGGAAAATCCACTTCCTCCACCAACTGATTTCGGTTTACAATTATATTTCTCGGTATCCGTACTTTTTCATCCTTGTATTTAGTGTAAACAGACAATGGGTTTTCAATAAAGGGGGAAATGATTTTCCGTACCGTGGATTCGTCACATTTCAGATATTTCCCTAAGATGGAAACAGTAACATCCAAAGGCCTGTTAAAAGTGAAAAAGCTGAATATCTGCGCCTGCAACGGATGCAGGTAGCTTTCCCAGTTTCGGACGCTCAAATGATTACTCCTTAAACCAGAATATATCACAATCCGGCGTGAATCGTTTTTCATCACGTAGGCCGGATTGAGGATATATACTTCATTTGCGTCGTATGCCATTTTCAAAAACCAATAATGCCTAAAAGCGATTTATGTCGTCTCCTGCTGCGCTGCCGCCACGGTATTTCTTCTTGTAGTTGTTGAACAGGTAAGAGACGGATAAGGTTGCATAGCGGGTTTCACGTATTTGCTCCGAAGTCCAGTAGAAATTGTTTATTTGCATGTGACGTTTTTGTTTTGCCCAATCAAAAATATCGTAAACCATCAAATTCATTCGTAAGGTGTTATTTAAAAAAGATTTGCGAAGTCCTGCATCAAGCCTTCGGTAGCTCTCTAATTCAAAAAATGCCTCTTGCTTGTCGCTTTGATATCGAAAATTGCACGACAGCACAATTCCAAGAGGAAGCGTAAAATCGTTATATGCACTGAAGAAATAATTAAACTTATTGTACGC
>JAISRU010000121.1 GCA_031273515.1 Bacteroidales bacterium
ACTGCAAAGGTAGCAAAAATATCAATACAAATTGTCATTCGTGGTTTTATCATTATCTCATCTTCATGCATCATTTTTGCGTAAGGGAGATTGCGGGTCAAGCCCGCAATGACGGGAGCTTTATTTGCGTCGCTTTGCGCTCTCGTTCACTTGTTCACTCGTCTACTAATAATCATGTTCATCAAGTAAATCGACGCGCGAAGCTCGGCAGAGGCAAACTTGTTTGCTTCTGCCGAGCAAGAAGGAGAAAAGCGCAGCCAAACAGATAAATCAGAGTTCAAGACAGAAGCGTCCGAATGGTCATTTTCAATACTTAATTTTTAATTTGTTATCGTCTTTTTAGCAGTAAGGAAATAACATCTCTTACTTTGATAAGTCGCAGGACCATGCTTAAAAAAACACAGAATGCAAGCAACATCCCCAGACAAATATACCATGCAAAAGGCAGTCGCAAAGACAACCATCCTGCGACAATGGTGAAAAGAAGAAAAAAAACTAATTTCAGTATGTATTTCAGGGACAGTTTCAGAGAGAATATTTTCACGGCAACAACAATTTCGACGGTAATAATCAGCAGCTGCGTACAAAGACTCGCCATTGCCGAACCTACTGCCTGCCAATAAGGAATGATTGCTATATTGAGTCCGATGTTGAGTATCATGGCGGAAAAAGCAATCAGATTTAATGTTTTCAAATTACCGTTGGCGGTTAGCAGCGAACCGAAAACGTAGGTCGCCGACAAGGGTGCAATGGAAAGCATCAACAGTCGGAATACGTCGGAAGACTGCTGGATATGATTGTGATACAATAATTCCATAAGCGAATAACTATAGAAAAAAGAAACAACCGCTAAAATAACGCTGTAAATAAAAATGAGCGTGAACGATGTTTTGAGCAATGCCTTTACCGATTCTTTTTCTGCAATCATTCGGGCGAATAAAGGCAATAACAAGACGGAAAAAAGATACGCAATCATCATGGCGGCGTCTAAAAGTCGAAAAGCCGAAGCATAAATGCCTGCCTGTTCCGATCCGTCGGGCAACAGACGTTCCAAAAACACGGAATCGGTACGGTTGTGCAAAGAAGTCAGCAAGGCAAGCAAGGCAAAAGGAATGCTTTTAGTGAAAATCCGTCTAAAATAAACATAGTCGATATAGGGAGATTTCAGTTTTGTTTTTCGCAAGACAATCGGAAGTGTAACTGCAACAGTCGCCAGATAAGCAATCGTTTGCGCATAAACAAACCATTCTATCCGAAAAGGAAGGACATTGTTTCCCCACAATAAAACAGCACACAGACTAATCATGAAAATACGGTCTAATACCGAAATAAAACTGTCGGTCTTAAATAAAAGCAAACCCGAAATATTGGAACGCAGATACAAAATAAAACCGGCTAAAAATTGGTTCAATGCCAAGAACATCAGAAGTTTGTATTCCGAAGCATTGTATCCGGCAAGCAATCCCGCAAACAATACAAACAAAATGTAAAAAACTCCCAAAAGCAGTTTGAGCGTGAAAACACGGGAAAAAGCATTGTGTAAAAAGTCAGCCGATCGAGCAACACTGCGATTGTTGAAACCCGTAATTCCAAAATCGAGAAACATGTTGAACAATAATGAAAAGTTGAACAGCGCAAAATACATTCCATAGGTATGCTCACCTACCGTATTTTGTACAGTCCGGTCAATTCCAAAAATCCAAAACGATTTAACAAGCAGATTAAATCCCAAGAAAAGAAAAAGATTTATTAAAAATTTTCGCTGCACCGTATCACAAAATAAACAGATATAACGGCGTTCTTTGTTTTTTCTTGTGTATTATCCTGTTTTCATTTCAACCGATTTGGAAACATCCGTTTAACAACAGATTATAAATAAAATTCATTTTGCAATATCGTTCGATCCTTTGACAAACGGGTTTCGTTTAATGATTTTGATCGCTTAAATGTCGAGCGTCTGCACTAATTTATTTTTACTGCTCAACCTGTGAAATAATTTTATATCTTTGCAGTCGGAAAATAATCCGAAAATAACATACAAAGAAAATATTATAATTAGTTAGATATGAGTAAACTAAAAGTAGGAATTAATGGTTTTGGACGCATAGGACGTTTGGTATTCAGGGCGGCAATGGAGAGAGATGACGTCGAAATAACCGCTGTGAATGATTTATTAGACGCCGATTATATGGCGTATATGTTGCGTTACGATTCTGTTCATGGACGCTATCAGGGAGAAATTGAAATCAGAGGAAACAGTCTGATTGTAGACGGGAAACATATTCGGCTTACGTCAGAAAAAGATCCAGCCAATCTGCAATGGAACAAGGTAAATGCCGACTGGATCGTGGAATCGACAGGCTTGTTCTTAACAAAAGAACAGGCAGAGGCACATTTGCAATCGGGCGCAAAACGGGTGGTGATGTCCGCACCCTCTAAAGACGATACGCCGATGTTTGTCATGGGAGTAAATCACAAAGACTATCAGGGACAAGCGATTGTATCGAATGCATCCTGTACCACCAACTGTCTTGCTCCGTTGGTGAAAGTGGTGCATGAAAATTTCGGACTGGAAGAAGGTTTAATGACCTGCGTTCATGCCGCTACCGCCACCCAGAAAACTGTGGACGGTCCTTCTAAAAAAGACTGGAGAGGAGGAAGAGCAACGCTCAACAATATTATTCCATCCTCGACAGGAGCAGCAAAAGCGGTAACAAAAGTTATTCCGGAATTAAAAGGGCGTCTTACGGGGATGTCGTTTCGTGTTCCGACGGTCGATGTTTCGGTGGTTGATTTAACCTGTCGTTTGCAAAAACCGACCTCTTACGACGCTATTAAAACCGTAATCAGGCAATCGGCACACAACGAACTCAAAGGGATTTTGGATTATACAGAAGATGCCGTAGTTTCGTCCGATTTCACCCATAATCCTCATTCTTCGATCTTCGACGCTGCGGCAGGCATCATGCTCAACGAAACTTTCGTTAAATTAATCGCATGGTACGACAACGAATGGGGCTATTCAAACAGAATCCTCGACCTGATGGCTTATATGAATACCATCCGGAATTGAGAATTGAGAATTGAGAATTGCCATTCGGATGCTTTTGTCTTGAACTGTGATTTATGTGATTATTTTTCCTCACCCCCAGCCCCTCTCCAAAATGGAGAGGGGAGAAAAGGAGAAAAAAATCTGTGTTTATCTGTATCATCTGTGTGCTAAAAAAACAATCTTCCGAATGGCATTAAAGCCGAATTATACCGTTCCTTTGCGCAAAAATTCGCTTGTTTATACCGTTCCTTTTGGAATGGTTCAATCATTATTTACCTTTTGGAGACATCTTAAATACGTAATTACAAATTGATTGCAATATGATAAATAGAGTAGCGACAGCATACTTGCAGGCTTGGAAAGAACGCAGCGACCGCAAACCATTGGTTTTGAGAGGAGCGCGGCAAGTCGGGAAAACGACGTTGGTAACAGAATTTGCTAAGGAGTATGAGTTGTTTCTTCATCTCAATCTCGAAAAAAGCGGCGACAGACAACTGTTTGAGGATTACGATGAGGTGCAGGAATTGATACGTGCAATATTTCTACACAAACGTCAGATGCAGCGTGATGTGCCTACATTACTTTTCATCGACGAGATACAACATTCGAAAAAGGCTGTTGCTATCTTACGTTATTTTTACGAGGAAGCCAACCATATTCACGTTATCGCCGCCGGTTCTTTGCTCGAAACGGTTATGGATATACGCAAAATCTCTTTTCCTGTGGGCAGGGTTGAATATCTTGCTTTGCGTCCCTGTTCATTCCTCGAATTTTTAGACGGCACGGGTGAAACTTTTGACGCCGGACTGATACGCACCATCGAAGCAAATCCTGTTCACAGCCGCATAATCAAACTTTTCAACGACTATACGCTTGTTGGAGGGATGCCTGCAGTTATTGTGAAATATGCCGAGAAAAGAGATGTCTTATCGCTTCAACCGATTTTCAATTCGCTATTGCAGTCGTACATGGACGACGTCGAGAAATATACAAATAATTCAGTGATGTTGAAGGTAATACGTAGCATTCTCGAAGTCGGTTGGTATTCGGCGGGCAGCATTATTACCTTTGAGAAATTCGGTGGTAGCAATTACTCTTCGAAAGAAGTTTCGTCGGCATTTCAGACGATACAAAAAGCCATGTTGCTTGAATTGGCATTTCCTACATCAGCAACACAATTACCTGTGATGCAGAATTTCCGCAAACGTCCGAAATTGCTTTGGCTTGATACGGGATTAGTCAATTTTTTTTCGGGCATACAAAAAGAAGTATTTTCGATAAAAGATATTCAGGAAGTATGGCGGGGCAGGATAGCAGAGCATATTGTGGCGCAGGAACTTCTGACCCTCAGTGACAGTCTGTTCACTAAACGGGTCTTTTGGAAAAAAGATAAACATGGTTCGGATGCGGAAGTGGATTTTGTCTATAAATACGATAGTCTGGCGATACCGATAGAGGTGAAATCAGGACATAATTCAAAACTGAAATCCTTGCATCAATTTATGGACGAAACGCCTCATCATTTTGCGGTTCGTGTCTGGTCGAACCCTTTGTCTATCGATGAGCTGTCAACACCTGCAGGAAAACCTTTTACACTTATCAATCTTCCATTTTACTATGT
>JAISRU010000155.1 GCA_031273515.1 Bacteroidales bacterium
ATCTCTGATGAGCGATTTCCAGCAGTTCTGGCGTGAAAACAGCGAGATATGGCTCAAAAAGTTTGCATACGGAGAAGCGGCTCCTCATTTGATACTGATGGCATTTCTGCAACGAGTCATCAACGGAGGCGGACAGATTATTCGCGAAATGGCAGCAGGTCGGGGTCGTTTGGATCTCTGCCTGATCTACGAAAAACAGAAGTATCCTATAGAACTCAAAATACGTTATGGAGAGAAATATGTAGAGAAAGGTGTCGAACAACTCGCTCGTTACATGGATACGCTCGGTTGCTCCGAAGGATGGTTAGCAGTCTTCGATCGTCGAACAACAGTGCCATGGGACAAGAAACTGTTTATGGATAAAGAAACTGTCGCCGGAAAAACAATTACTGTCGTGGGACTGTAAACCAATTGACAATTGATAATTGAAAATTGAAAATTGAAAATTGAAAATTGAAAATGGCGCGAAGCGACGCAAATAACCTACCCGTCATTGCGTCCCATTGTCTGAGTCAGGATTAAAGGATTAACAGGATATTCTCTGTGCCTTCTCTGTGTAACCTTTTTTATTTTTCTGGATTGCCACATTGCTCGTGCTTCGCTACGTCGCAATGACGACGTGGGTATTTGCGTCCGCAGGCAATTGTCAATTATCAATTATCAATTGTCAATTATATTTTGTATCTTTGCAAATCTTGTTGTCTACTTGGACAGATGCAAAGAGAATAATGTTTTAACAGTATCATTAATTAATATAATTAGTATAATTGCAAAAGAAATTTATGAGTGTATATATGAAACCTGATTATACGTTTGAAGAATATATGGATTATTTTAATTCTTTCTTGGAAAAACGTAATTTGCGAAAAACATACGAAAGAAATGTAATTCTTCGGACTGTATATAATTTTGAAGAACATTTTACATTGGAAACTTTGCTCCAAAAATTGCAAAAAACAAAAGAACATATATGCGCAACAACTTTATACACAACGCTGAATTTGTTCGTTGAAGCCGGATTGGTGATCAAACATCATTTTCCGTCCCAGCCGCCTCAGTATGAAAAAAGCTGTAATATTCGCTCACATAATCATTTGTATATGGAAGACACAAACGAAATTATAGAATTTTCCGACAACAAGTTATTGGAAATCATCAAGAATACAGAAGACAAATACAAAGTAAAGGCAACGCGTTATTCATTAACTATATATTGTCGCAATAGAGAATAAATTTTTACAAAATATTAATCCAAATAAAAAAGATACAGATGGACTTAACTACAGAACAAAAAGTAAAACAGATTATTAATCAAATTCGTCCTCATCTTCAATCGGACGGAGGCGATATTCGTTTTGTCGAAATAACGGCAGATAATGTTGTAAAAGTAGAATTGCAGGGAGCATGCGGCTCATGTCCGCACAGCAGGTTTACGCTCAAACAGGGCGTAGAAGCTACGTTGAAGAAATATATTCCCGAAATTACAAGCGTCGAAGACATTCATTTACAATTTTAACAAACGATTATATAAAATGGGACTAAAATGCGGTATTATCGGAATTACCAATTCGGGGAAGACGACCCTGTTTAACTGCATGTCGAATACAAAAGCGAATGTTACGGATTTTGCTTTCAGTACAGGGAAATCGAACATGGGCGTCTGCAATATTCCCGATTTGCGACTGGCAGAAATAGATAAAATAATCAAAGCCGACAAACTGATATATGCTTCTGTGGAAATTGTGGATATTCCGGGTTTGACCAAAGGTGCAAGTCTGGGAGAAGGAATAGGTAATTCGTTCTTGGGAGATATTCGTCAGTGCGATGCGCTTATTCATGTTTTACGCTGTTTCGACGACCCTAATCTTCCTCATATCGACGGAAGTATTAATCCTGTCCGCGATATAGAAACCGTCGATTTGGAATTGCAGATTAAAGATCTGGAACAAATCGAACGGAAAATGCAAAAAGTGGAAAAAGCAGCACGAGTGGGTGATAAAGACGCTCGATTTCAATGCGAAGTCCTTTCCAAATGCAAAAATCATTTAGAGAATTTTCAGAATATCCGTACCTGTTCTCTGCAGGAAAACGAACAAAAAGTGATCGAAGATATGATGTTGCTGACGGCAAAACCAACTATATTCGTCTGTAATGTGGATGAGAAGTCGATACTCAACGGCAATACTTATTCGGATGCAGTGAAAGCGTTTGCCGAAAAAACAGGTTCCGATTACCTGATTATCGGAGGAAAACTCGAATCGGAAATCGCCGAACTTGATCTTCGAGACAGGACTTTGTTTCTGGAAGACGTCGGATTGACAGAACCCGGCGTGAATAAATTATTACGGGCTGCCTACAAAACCTTGGATCTCATTTCTTTTTTCACAGTCGGAGGAAAAGAAAATCGTGCATGGACAATCACCTGCGGCATGACAGCCCCTCAGGCGGCAGGCGTTATCCACAGCGATCTCGAAAGAGGTTTTATTCGTGCCGAAGTTATCAAATATGCCGACCTGATCGCTTTAGGTTCGGAACAAAAATGCAAAGAAGCAGGGAAATTAGCAGTGGAAGGAAAGAATTATATCGTCTGCGATGGCGATATATTACATATCCGTTTCAATGTATAAAATTAATTGACAGACATATATCGTATTATTTAGAAAAAATATCACCAAAATCGTCAAATCATTAATAAAAAATATTATCTTTGCTCACTTAGTTTTTCAACAGATTTTTTTATACAAATCAAGATAATCAATGAAGAAATTCTTTCTTATTTTAAGCACAGGTTTATTCGCCATTTGTATGGCGACAAGTACGGATGCAAAAGCACAAGCAACCGATTATGAAGATTTTAGCACGGAGTCGTTCAAGACAAACAAACTGTATGCAGGGAACTTTAATCCCCTCGATTTCGACCCGTCTATTTTAGAAACATGTATTACGGATATTATCAATTTAGCCCGAAAAAAATACAATTTAGCCGACAGTTTGCAGTATAATGACATTTTGGGCAATGCGGCTAAACTGCAATCCGAATTTATGGCGAAAAAAGAAGAGCGTACGCAAACCAATGTCGTGAAAATTCTTCAGACCCCCGAAATGCGCTCTGTCAGCGTAGGAGGATCAAAACGCATTGTCGAACTGATTACGCGCGCAAAAGCAACAAAAGGAATAGAAGATTACAGCTATCTGGAACTTTCTACAGAAATTGTTGTATCGTTGTTGAAAAATAAAAAGACGGTCAATACATTGCTCGCTAAACGATATACTTTTGTCGGCGTTGGCTGTCATGTCGATCCGTATAACAAATATTGTTATGCTTCTATTGTTTTTGGCAATGATCTTTCTTTCAATCAAGCGGATATATCGTATAAGAACACGGTTTACACGCGGAAAAGTTACGGACTGAAACCATACGATGAAAAAATATGTCGAAAATGCAATGTCCGAAATATCGAACTGTTTCAAAAATACATCGAAGTAAAAGGAGACGACGTTTATTTTGTTCATCCCGATTTAAAAGCGCTCAAACGCATTATCGGAAAAGATAAAGACGGAATTGCCATTGATTTTATACAACACAGTCAAATTCCGTGCAATGGAGCAAACGATTTCAACTATAATTATTACAACAGAGGCTTTATGCCGAAATACATGACGTTTAAAAAATTGCTCAAGAAAAATGAGATTACCGATAAAAAAGACAAAAGCATGAGGGTCTATTTAGGTACGGCTCCCAATACCGTGTCCGCGCCTTTCGACGTTAATGTCATTATTATCAAAGACAAAACCGTATGTCGTACCGTTGTAAAAACAGATGTTAAAAATCCTTCGGTCAGCTACGAGATAAAAACAAGTTTGATCCCCGACTTGAATGGCATACAGACCACCATTAATTACATTCCCGTACCGGAAACAACTGTGCTGGAATTTAATGTCCCTTTCGAACGAAACAAATCCATATACGAGTCTGCCGATATTAAACCTTTTATCGACGCCTTAAAAGAATCCCGTTTTATCATTGATTCTATCAACATCACTGCTTTTACTTCGTTGGAAGGGAACGACAAATCGAATTTGGATTTACAGAAAAAACGGGCGGAAAGTATTATTTCGGCGATGGAAAAACTCCAAAATGTACAAAACATTCCTTATTCTATCGGCTTAAATGACGGATGGGATTTGTTTTTAACCGATATTGCTTCCACAGCGTATGCCGATTTGGGGAAGAAATCAAAAGAGGACGTCAGGATAACACTCAATCAGTCAAAGACAAAAAAAGATTTGGAACCGATGCTTGCCAAACACCGCTATGCATATATTCGTATCAATGCGACTTATGATGTAAGTCCGCAATACGAACAGGAATTTCTAACGAATAAATTCAATCGGACATTAAAGAGCGGTAATTTGCCTCTGGCTTTTGCGATTCAAAAGTACATGATGAAAAAGACGGAAGAAGGTTCTTTCAAAAAAGACCTGATCGAAGCGCTGGAAATTCCGAATACAGTCCAAATGCTTCCATTCCTGACCAATAAATATTATATGCTTTCGTTTTTCGAGCATGGTTTATCGTCCGACAATATGGAAAAGGTTATTGATCTGGCTAAATTGGACACGAAAAACACAATATGCGAATACAATGCGCTGGCTTGTTCTATCGAAGATGTTGAGATAACAAATTCATCTCAAATCAGCGCTTTACAGAGTAAGATCGACAGAATGTATAATACGCCTATCGGCAAGAGCTATCCGAATAAAGTGGACGCGGTAAACATTGCGTTGCAATACAAAATACTTGATTTCATTAATGGATCGGAAAATCCTGATGAAAAATTAATGGAAACCATCTATGAGAAAATTAAGGAAATTGCATTGCCGACCATAACCGACTGGCAACAGGCATACGAGGTAGCTGCCACATTTATTGAATACGGAGATTACGAATTTGCCCGTCAGACACTTGATCCCTTTATTCAAAATGCCGACGTCAGCGCCGATTTTATTTTCACGTATCTCAATCTGTACAGTCTGGACGAATACAACTATATGTCCAAGAAATTTGATTTGGCATGTTCTTTGGCGGCTCAAAAAGACAAAAACAGGTTCTGCAACGAAATAAAAACATATTCTTATCTAATCCGTGAGAACCTGAAAGTGAAAAATATTATTTGCAGTCAATGTAAATAATCATTGCTTGAACTTCGGAAATCCTAAAAATACTCTCGGAGAGTGAAAGAATACTCTCCGAGAACCAAAGTCGATGCTCCGAGAACCAAAGTCGATGCTCCAAGAATCAAAGCCGACACTCCAAGAATCAAAGTCGACGCTCCAAGAATCAAAGCCGACGCTCCAAGAATCAAAGTCGACGCTCCGAGAATCAAAGTCGATTTTCCGAGAGAATAAAAGGAACAAAAACGTTACAAATATAGCTATATATAGTGAATAAATTATAATCAAAATACCAATAAATGGTGATATATTATACCTGAAGTTTATTTTATCTTTGCAAATATTTAAAATCAGTCTAATAATTCAAAAAAATTAAAGGAATAAAAAAAGTTACTTATGCAAAATGTGATTTAATCTACACGGAAAGTTCATTTTATATGCATATTTTTGTAATCTATCTATTGTTCCTTTGCAATATTAAAATAATTTAGTAATTCAAAAAGTATTAAAGAAATGAAAAAATTTATTTACACATTTAGTTTAGCAGCAAGTTGCTTATTGTGGACTGTTTCCACACAGGCGCAGTCATGGGATTTAAAAGGGAATCAATTAGGTAGTTCTCAATTCTTCTTAGGTACACTGGATAAGATGCCGTTGCGGTTTGTAACGGAAGGAAAAGACAGAATGAGTATTGGAACATACGGCGGTTTTGTTGGTATTGGGACTGCAAGCCCTAAAAATCAGTTGCATATTCATTCCGATGATCAGCGGATGGATTACAGTCAAGGTTATATGGGCGGAATACCTGTAGAACCTCCATGGGATCCATGGTATCCAGGGGAACCAGGTGTTGTTACGTATAGAAAAGAATCGGCAACAAAAGAAGAAAATGATACCATGCAAACGCAAGCAGGAACTTTCGGTTATTATTCTTATTCAGGATTGCAAATAACCAATGCATTAACAGGCAACGCATCAACCAGAGGAATGTTATTACATTTGTACGACAATCAGGCATTTTTGCGACAACTGGAAGACGCTAATTTCAGCATTGCCATAAAAAGTAAGGAAATGTTAACGGTAACGCCTTCAGGCAATGTAGGAATAGGCACAACCAATCCTTTATGCAAATTAAGCGTAGATGGAAATTTTTCTGTTACAGGTAATGTAGGGATAGGTACAACCAATCCTTTATGCAAATTAAGCGTAAATGGAAATCTTCATGTTTCCGACAATGTAGGGATAGGTACAACGAGTCCTTTATCCAAACTAAGCGTGATTGGAGATTTTTCTGCCACTACCGGCATTTTCTTAAACGATGGCATCGGCAGTGTTTCTGTTGGTAATGCTTACGGAGAGAGTATGAGTTGGGGGACGGCATACACAGGCTATAATGCCAAACGTTCGGGAAACACATGGACTGTTTATGGAGATGGAGCCAGTAACGGGGCAACGGTAATGTGGAATAATGTAGCAGGGCATTTTTATTTTTCTACCATACCCAGTACAGGAGGAAACAATAAAACATTAACGGATGCGGATATTATCAGCAATGTAAAACTGACAATAGAACACAACGGACTGCTCAAAGCCAAAGAAATAAAGGTTACGTTGTCAGGTTGGCCCGATTATGTTTTTTCTCCTGAATACAAGGTGTTAAGTATAGACGAAACGGAATCGTATATCAAAACCAACGGTCATCTTCCCAATGTTCCTACAGCAGCTGAAGTGGAAGAAAATGGCGTAAAATTAGGTGAAATGAATGCCGTTTTATTGCAAAAGATAGAGGAACTTACCTTGTATATTATTGAGTTGAAAAAAAGAATTGAGGATTTGGAAGCAAATCAGAAAGGAGGTGAGTAATGAAAAAAGTAAGAAGATTGCTTTTGTTTTTTTGTTATGTTTCCTTAATGCTTATTCCTGTAGGATTATTTTGTCAGACATATCCCTTACCACTGCATAATAATCCTCTTGAAAGAAATCACGGAAAGATAGCTGCAATTCAAAATAGCAGGACAGAAATATACAGGTTAAATAATGAACAAATAAACTATCTTTTGTCCGATGATCAATATGTATTGTATAAAAAAGCACATAATTGCTATACGGCATCTGTTCCTTTTTTAGCTTTGTCCGGCTGCGGTGTAACAATCTCTACTGTGTGGTTATTTATGGGAATACATGCATCCGCTACATGGAAATATAATCCGGGCAGAGAAACTGTGAGCATGGATGGATTGTTTTATATTTTATCAGGAATTACGATGGCTGCCACATTATTGCCATTATCTACAGGGATTTTGTTACATGTATATGGAGTGAAAAATCTGAACAGGATTGTTCTCAATTACAATACACAACATAATTTATCCAACCGTCAGGTGAAATTAAATATAGGTCTGGTAAATAATGGCATTGGATTTCAATTAATATTTTAATTTAAAAATAAGAAACAATGAAAAAAGTGATTTTATTTTTAATGGCAACAACACTGATTATAACTTCTTGCCGAAAAGCATGTAAAGAAAACGATTGTAAAAAAGAATACGGATGTGATGAGATTATTCGTCCAAGCAATTTAAAGCCAATAGATTGGAATAACTATAATGACGTTTATACAGTTTATTGGAATCTTTCAGACGTGTGCTCGAAAGAAGACAGAAGATATAATGAAGAGAGTGTAATAATAAAAGTATCGGGATGGAAAGCATGGTCGTATGATCTTTTTTCTTTATGCGATGAACCGAAATATGCGAATCAAGAATTAAGATATACAGGGGCGTATCCGATCATAACTGTTAAGCATTTTGCGATAGATGATAGTTTATTTAATGCAAAAATGGATACTTCTGATTTGAAAAAAAAATGTTATATAACGGGAAGAATATTAATGGCAGAGTTGCCTACAATGTACTGTTGTCTAACAATACCTGAAATACACTTGTATAGTATTGATGATATTTATTTTGAATAAGAAAGGAGATAAAAAGATGAAAAAAGTATTTTTATTTTTATTAACAGCAACACTGATTGTAACTTCTTGTCAAAAAGGATGTGGGGTAAGACGACCGAGAAACGTAAATTCCATAGATTGGAATAATTACAATGACGTTTATACGGTTTATTGGAATCTTTCAGGCGAATGTTCTAAAGAAAACAGAAGATATAATGAAGATAGCGTAATAATAAAAGTATCGGGATGGAAAGCATGGTCGTATGATCGATTTTCTTTATGTGATGACCCGAAATATGCGAATCAAGAATTAGGATATACAGGGGCTTCTCCTATCATAACAGTTCACTATTTTGGAAAAGACAGTTTATTTAGTGCAAAATTTAATGAAAAAATGGATACTTCCGATTTGACAAAAAAATGTTATATAACGGGAAGAATATTTATGAAAGATTTACCTAAAATGTTCTGTTGCAGGACAGTACCTCAAATACATTTGAATAGCGTTGATGATATTTACTTTAAATAAGAAAGGAGAGAAAAGATGAAAAAAGTGATTTTATTTTTATTAACAGCAACATTGATTGTAACTTCTTGTGAAAAGGCATGCTATCCCAAACGACCTAAAAATGTAAAGTCTGTTGAGTGGGAAAATTACAATGACGTTTATACAGTGTATTGGAATTTCAGAAGTTCTCGACCTAAAATAAATTTAGATAACTATAACGGCAAAACAATTAAATTATATGGATGGATGTATAAACATTCATATCTATTTGATTCACTAGATAGAGGAACTTTTTCGTTGGTAGGTGATCTAAATACGGTTTATCAGGAATCTCCCTTAGATTATTCTATTCCCGTAATGTATGTAGGAACAGATAGCCTGCCGTCTAAATTTGA
>JAISRU010000159.1 GCA_031273515.1 Bacteroidales bacterium
TCAATTAATTTTGACTATCTTTGCGTTTTTTTAATAAATCTACAGAGATCATGAAGAAAGTATATTTAATTGCAGCAGGTATTGTGTTGTCGAGCAGTGTTTACGCTCAGAAAGTAGAGGGTTCGTTGGACTTTCTCAAAGAAGTCGAAGAACTGAATATTCAGTTCGAATACAAAGGAATGATGATCAAAAAGCAGACAGAACAACAGTATGTCGCCGAACAGGTCAAGGAGAAAAATAAAGACCAAAAAGGTAAAGGCGACGAATGGAAATCTGCATGGGAAACTTCCGATAGAGATTATATTCAGGAAGTGTTTCTCAAAGATTTCAATGCAGAAGTCGCAGGAATGGGGATCGACGGTGGTGATTATCCTAATTCGCTCTATACGGCTACTGTCAGGACAGTCTGGTTAGACCCCGGTTATATGGCTGGTCCTATGACTAAACCTTCTGTCGTTACGGTCGAAATTGTCTTTACGAAACAAGGGTCGAACAAACCCATTGCCAAAGTACGCATCTCCAAAGCAAAAGGAAGTCTGTACGACTTTGGAAATACTTACGGTTCGGATGCCCGTCGTATCGGCAGTTCCTACGGTGAAGCAGGTGAAAAATTGGGTAAAGTGACAGCTAAAATCTTACAAAAGAAAAAATAACAGCTCAACAGGGATACCTTCCTTTAAACGCTGTCCCAATCCTTGTCCAAACAGACCCAATGAAAAACGTTTTATTCTTTTTGATTGTCATTCTACAGACGGTTCTGCTTTCCGCACAGAAAACGCAGGTATTCATCTGGAAAGATGTGAAGCAAATGAAAAAGGAGAAAAGTCGTCTGTATGTCTTTTCTCCTTCCGATACCCTGCATCGCGATATTGCTGTGATTATTTGTCCGGGAGGAAGTTATGCCCATCTCTACGGAATTAAACAGGAAGGATTCGAGGTTGCCCGTCGACTTAATTCGGCGGGAATTACCGCTTTTGTCCTCAAATACAGAGTGGGTAAAGATGGTTATCATCATCCCGCCATGCTTGAAGACGTCCAACGGGCAATTCAGTGGGTGAAAGATCATGCAGACGTCTACCAAATCGATCCCGATAAAGTCGGCGTTATGGGATTTTCCGCAGGAGGACATCTCTCCTTGATGGCAGGCATTTTCTATACGGACAATCAGCTCGAAAAGACTGGCGCAGGCAAATGCGGAAATCTCAAACCGGCTTTTGTTGTCCCTGTTTATGCGGTCGTTTCGATGCAGGACAGTTTGGTTCACAGTCGTTCGCGTAAGAATTTGTTGGGAAAACACATCGATCAAAAAACAAAAGACGCCTTTTCTATGGAATTGCAACTCAGAGAGGATATGCCTCCTGTGTTTTTGGTCGCCGCAAAAGACGATCCTGTGGTCAGCTGCAAAAACAGCACGACTTTGGACGCCGCTCTGACCCAAAAAGGTGTCCCGCATGAATTTCTTTTGTACGAAACAGGCGGTCACGGCTTCGGTATGAATGAACGACAGGCTGGCGACGCCGCTCATTGGGATATTTCGTTCTTGAACTGGTTACTTAAAACAGGTCTATGCCGATGAAAAAGAATTTCTTTCCCGAAATAGAACGACAGTCGTTGGATTTCATTAAGCGGTTTCAGGAAATGGGACTGCGTAAAATGCTCGCTTATTTTCAGGCGCGATCTCCTTATTATTCCGTTTTGTTCAAACGACAAAAGATTGACGTCGCAAAGATAAAAACACTGGAAGATTTACAGCACATTCCCGTTACGACAAAGGAACTTCTGCAGCAGTACAATGAGGCTTTTTTGTGTGTCCCCAAATCGAGCATAGCGGATTATATGACGACTTCCGGCACGCTGAGCGAACCCACTGTCTTTGCCGTAACAGACTACGACTTGGAACGTCTGGCATACAACGAAGCGCTTTCGTTCACCTGCGCACAGGGAAAGTCAGGAGATATCTATCAATTGATGACCACCCTCGATAAACGTTTCATGGCTGGATTGGCTTATTTTATGGGTATTCGGAAAATGGGAGCGACGATCATACGGGTGGGCAACGGCATTCCCGAACTCCAATGGGATACAATACAACGACTTTGTCCTGATACCATTATTTGTGTTCCGTCGTTCATTCCCAAGATCGTCCAATATGCTGTCGAGCATGGCATTGATTATCGCAATACAAGTGTCAAGAGGGCTGTCTGCATAGGCGAGAATATCCGTAACTGCGACTTTTCGCTCAACCTCTTGGGACAAAAAATAAAAGACAGTTGGGATATTCAATTGTTTTCCACGTATGCATCCACCGAGATGAGCGCTACTTTTTGCGAATGCGAAGTCGGACAGGGTGGGCATCATCATCCGGAATTGATTATCTGCGAACTTCTGGACGATCAGGACAATGTTGTGTCGGAAGGAGAAACGGGAGAACTCACAATTACGACTCTGGGCGTGCGAGGAATGCCTTTGCTGAGGTTCAAAACGGGAGATATTTGTCGTTTTCATTACGAACCCTGTCGTTGCGGACGCAAAACAATGCGAATCAGTCCCATTATCGGTCGTAAAAATCAGATGATTAAACTCAAGGGGACAACGCTTTATCCGTCTTCTATTTTCGAGGTCTTAGACAGAGCCGATTATATCGAAGATTATGTGGTGGAATTGCGCTCGAACGAAATCGGGACGGATGAAGTGGCGGTAATTATCGCCTGCGAGCAACAGGACGACGAAACGGTGAAGGATTTAAAAGATCGTTTCAGGGCGAAACTGCGGGTAGCGCCTCTTGTCGAGTTTGAGGATATTGAAAAGATACGGCAAATCAAATATCCCGAAACAAAACGGAAACCTGTCCCGCTGTTAGACAAGCGTTCTTGCCCGACGCCGTATCAAAAAGACGAAAACAAAGCATGATAAAAGAAGATTTTGAAGCAATTCGACCTTATAAGGACGAAGAAATACCGGATGCAGTTCAGCGTGTTGCGGAAAACATCCATTTTCCCGAAGTGGTGAAATATCTTTTCCCGAACACGGATTTACGGACATTCACCACCGATTTCAAGAAGATAAAAACGGTTGATGAATTTCAGACGCAGATTATGAACAATGTTGTTCGTTCGATCATCAAACACACGACCGATGAATTTACATCATCCGTATCGCCTCGGCTGACCAATGACAAAAATTACATGTTCATCGCCAATCATCGGGACATCATGTTGGATTCGGCTTTTTTACAGATTGTCCTGCATGAACACGGACTCAAGACGTCGGAAATCACTTTTGGCAGTAATCTGATGATTTCTCCATTTATCGTCGACGTCGGCAAGATGAACAAGATGTTCAGGATAGAACGGGGCGGAACGCAGCGGGAGATATTTGTCAATTCGTTGGAAGTATCACGTTATATGCGGTATGCGATCACTCAGAAGAAGCAATCGACATGGATAGCGCAACGCAATGGTCGAACAAAAAATGGTTTTGATTCCACCGAAGCAGCCGTCTTGAAGATGTTTGCCATGAGTGGCAAGTCGGGATTTGTTCCTGATTTGAAGGAACTCAACATAACGCCTGTGGTCATTTCGTACGAATACGAGCCTTGTGATTTCCTCAAAACCCGCGAACTTTATATCTCCAAACGAAAAGAATACATCAAAGACAGCAGCGAGGATCTGTTGAGTATCATGCATGGGGTGAAGCAGCAGAAAGGGAAGGTTCATCTTGTCGTTTGCGACGCCATTACGGAAGAAGAGTTGCTTTATTGCGATTCGTTTCCTCATAATGAGAAGTACAGACAGCTCGCCCGACTTATCGACAAAAAAGTCTACGACAACTACAAATTATGGAAAACCAATTACATCGCTCACGATTTACTGCATGACAGATCGAGTTATTCGCATCATTATTCGTCGGAAGAGAAGGAAGCATTTAAGGTCTACATGGCAAACGGTCTGCGGGACATAGAAGGCGACATCCAAGAATTGAAAACGATTTTCCTCCAGATCTACGCAACCCCAACAGACAACGTTGAAAATTGAGAATTTTTAGTCATACCATTCGGAAGATAAAAAAAAGGTTACACAGAAAAAAAATCCCGCAGAGATGACACTTTAATAACCGCAGGTTGCGCTGCGCTTCACCTGCGGAAAAGAGAAAGACAAAAGAAACAGACAATTTCTCAAAACAGACTGCAATTTCGTTTTTATGGTTTTTGTCATTGTGGAAACGGGAGGAATTTGATCAATAGTTATTCTTTTCACTTTCATGTTGTTGAAATTCGACATATTAACGACGACGTATTGTTGAAAACAGACAGGCTTTGTTTCAAAAACTTTGTGTATCTTTGCACGAAAATAAAAAATAACATTGTGTTGTCCAAAAAATATTTTTATTTAGTACTCTTTCTGATTTTTACCAATCATCTGTTCTCGCAGACCCGAACAGATGAAAAGGTATCTGTGTCGTATTC
>JAISRU010000209.1 GCA_031273515.1 Bacteroidales bacterium
CAACGGGAATGGACGGGTTATGCGGATCAGAAAAACAGCGCCGCAGCATTGGCGACATATAACATCATCTTATCTGTGGATGCAGACGAAGCGCTTTCGGATCAGCTTCGACAATCCATTCTGCATTTAAAACAAACGGAGAAACAGCATTTTGTCGGAAGGCTCAACCGACTGAACAATTATTGCGAAAAATGGATTCGACACGGAGGATGGTATCCCGACCGAAAAATACGTATTTTCGATCGTACCAACGCCCATTGGACAGGCGACGTTCACGAAACAATCAGGTATTCTTCTTCAGATGAAGTCATCACATTAGAAGGCGATTTGTTTCATTATTCCTATTATTCGATAGAAGAGCATATTCTGAAAGCAAATACTTTTTCCACCATTGCGGCTATGGAGGCTTTCAAGAAGAATGAACAGGTTTCTCTTTTTAAAATCTGCATAAGGACGTCATGGAAGATGATCCGGGACTATGTTTGTCGCTTTGGCTTTTTGGACGGCTATTATGGATACGTTATCTGCAGGATAAATACCTTTGGCACTTTTCTCAAATACATCAAACTCTACGAACTGAATAAATGTAAACATGTGAACAAGAGTGCGAAGTGAAGACAAATGATCACACAGATTATTTTATTACACAGCGTTCTACAGAGAAAATCCGAAGGGCAATCCTGATTCAGACATTTTCAATTTCTTTATACCATGCGTAGACTTTGGCAATACCTTCTTTGAGATCGGTTTTATGTTTGAATCCGAGATTATGCAGTTTGGTTACGTCTAATAATTTACGGGGAGTTCCGTCGGGTTTGGAGGTATCATTGACCAATTCTCCTTTGAACCCGATTATCTCCTTGACCAACAACGCCAGATCGCCAATACGTATATCTTCACCCGTGCCTATGTTGATATGTGTCTCTTCACTGTAATGCAACATGAGGAACAACAGCGCATCGGCTAAATCATCGACATATAAAAATTCGCGCATTGGATTTCCCGTTCCCCAGATTATCACCTGTTGTGCTTTCTTTATTTTGGCTTCGTGGAACTTGCGAATTAAAGCCGGCAAAACATGGGACGTATCGGGATTAAAATTATCGTTGATACCGTATAAATTGGTTGGCATTGCCGAAATAAAATCACAACCGTACTGACGACGATAAAATTTACAGAGTTCTATTCCTGCTATTTTTGCAATAGCATAAGCTTCGTTGGTTGGTTCTAAATAGCCGCTTAACAGATATTCTTCTCTTATCGGCTGTTGCGCCATTTTCGGATAGATACAGGAACTGCCCAGAAACAGTAATTTCTTCACCTTATGCTGATAAGCGGCATGAATAATATTTGTTTCTATCATCAGATTATCATAGATAAATTCGGCAGGACGGGTATCATTTGCCCAAATTCCTCCTACTTTTGCCGCCGCAAGAAAGACATATTGAGGCTTTTCCTGTTCAAAAAAAACGTTTACTTCCTGTTGATTTCTCAGATCAAGTTCGGTTATGTCGCGAACGACAACATGATTGTAACCGTTGCGTTTCAGACAGCGCATAATGGACGAACCCACCAAACCGCTGTGTCCGGCAACATATATTTTCGCTTCCTTATTCATTTGTGTTTATATTTGTTTTCTTTCGGTTAATACGTATTTCATATCGTGACGAACCATGATTTTCACCAATTGCTCGAAAGATGTTTTTGTTGGATTCCATCCTAAGACTGTTTTTGCTTTCGTCGGATTTCCCAGCAACTGTTCGACTTCGGCAGGACGGAAATAATCAGGATCAACTTCTACCAGAATATTATTTGTAGCTGTATCGATCCCTTTTTCTTGCAATCCCTGACCTTCCCAGCGAAGATGAATACCCGCTTCCCTGAATGCAAGCGTACAAAATTCGCGAACCGAGTGCATTTCTCCTGTAGCGATTACAAAATCGTCCGGATTGTTTTGTTGTAATATCATCCACATACATTCGACATAATCCTTGGCATAGCCCCAGTCGCGTTGTGCATTCAGATTGCCCAGATAAAGTTTTTTCTGCAAGTTGTGTGCAATGCGGGCTGCTCCCATCGTAATTTTCCGTGTAACGAAAGTTTCTCCCCGTCGTTCGCTTTCATGATTAAACAGAATACCGCTAACGGCGTACATTCCGTATGCTTCTCTGTAGTTTTTGATAATCCAGAAGGCGTAGAGTTTAGCCGCTCCGTATGGTGAACGGGGATAAAAAGGCGTTGTTTCCGATTGCGGAACTTCCTGAACCAAGCCGTACAGTTCGGAAGTGGACGCTTGATAGATACGTGTCTTTTTCCCCAAACCCAGAATACGGATTGCTTCCAGAATACGCAATGTTCCGATAGCGTCGCTTTCGGCGGTATATTCAGGGACTTCAAACGATACCTTCACATGTGATTGTGCCGCCAGATTATACACCTCATCGGGTTGAACCTGTTGAATAATCCGTATCAGAGATGACGTATCGGTCATATCTCCGTAATGAAGGTTTATATTTCGTCTTTGGCGAGTATCTTCTATCCATTGTTTAAAATACAGATGTTCGATACGTGCGGTGTTAAAACTTGAACTCCTGCGAAGAACGCCATGTACTTCGTAACCTTTCTCCAATAAAAATTCTGCCAGAAATGAACCGTCCTGACCTGTAATTCCTGTTATTAATGCTGTCTTTTGAGGCATGTTTTGATTTTATTTATTTTGCAAAAGTACTAAAAATAATTGAGAATTGAAAATTGAAAATTGAAAATGACCTGCGGACGCTTTTTCCTCCCCCCTGCCCTCTCCAGTTTCGACAAGCTCAACTACCGGAGAGGGGAGAAGCGTCATTGTAAACTCCGCTCATTTCGACAAGCTCAATGACCGGAGTGTGGCAACCGACGCACGAAGTGAGTGCAGAGGCAGCTTGCTGACTATGCCGAGTAAGAAGGAGGAAGGCATAGCCAATCCAGAAAATCCGCCTTCGCATTATTTGCCACATTGTCTGAATTATGCAGAGACGGGGCGTGCCCCGTCTCTACATAAGCACGCATCCCGAAGGGATGAAATGTTTATAGAAGAAATGTACACCTCTGTTGTACGACCCCGAAGGGGTCGAATTGAAACACACCCTCTTGTTTCTATAAACATACGATGTCTTCGACATCAATTCCATCCCTGCGGG
>JAISRU010000238.1 GCA_031273515.1 Bacteroidales bacterium
GTCCAAATGCGGATTATTATCTTTGGAATACGGGAGATACCACCGAAACAATTCTTGTTTCAACTTCAGGGGTCTATTGGGTAAAAGTCAGCAATGCGGTATGTTCGACGAGGGATACGACTGTTGTCATTCAGGGCGATATTCCTGTTTTGAATATGGAGGATACGGTGTATATCTGCAATTCATCGGTAACGCTGAATGCTGCTATCACTAATGTGGATACTTATCTTTGGAATACGGGAGATACTACCGAAACGATTCTTGTTTCAATCTCAGGAATATACTGGGTGGAAGTCAGCAATGCGCAATGTAGTGCAAGAGATACGGTAGTTGTCATTCAGGAAAAAATTCCCGAATTTCAGATTAGGTCTACCGGCGATCTCTGTACAGATGAGCCAATGGAGTTATCCGTATCTGTCGAGAATGCCCGTTATCTCTGGAGTACGGAAGATACGACTGTCAAGATAAGTATTTCTTCGGAAGGGACATACAGCGTATCTGTTCTGTTTGCGAACGGATGCGAGGCAAGTGGTTCCATTAAGATAGTCTGTCCGTGTTATTTGTGGTTACCCAACACGTTCACTCCCAATGGCGACAATATCAATGACGTCTTTATTCCTGTAATGTCTTCAGACGCACATATTTTCCGCATGTACATCTACGACCGCTGGGGTAGTCTGATTTTCAAGACAGAAACGTTATCCGCATGGGACGGCTCTGTAAATGGAGAAGTAGCAACTACAGGCGTTTATCATTGTATTGTTGTATATTCCTGTTCAAACAGTCCGGATATGGTATTCACTCAGAAAGGGAGAGTAACTCTGGTAAGGTAAACCTTATTCTAATTGAGAATTGAGAATTAGGCTTACGTAAGAGTATGGATTGTCCTTCGGGCTTTCTCCTTCTTGCTCGACAGAGGCAAACTTGTTTGCCTCTGTCGAGCTTCGTGCGTCGATTGCCACATTGCTCGTACCTCACAATTCGCAATGACGGGAGCGTTGTTTGCATCCGCAGGTAATCATGTTAATCATTTAATCAGACAAATCAGATCAATTGGGATTGATGCCTAATTTCTTGAGTGAATTTTGCAGTTTCTCCGGACTAATAGCAATATATCCTACAGGGACATTCAATTCCTGTCCTTTGGTGAGGATGTATTCCAAAAAAGCCAAGACTTCTTTTTTTTCCGGTTTACCTTTCGACACCAAATAAAGCTCTCTTGCCGGAGGAGACGGATATTTTCCGTTCGCTATGGCTTCTATCACCTTATCTTTTGTGTCGTAGAATGCTTCTTCCTGATCAATTTTTCCGTTTTCGTTGACGTCGATGGGAAAAATAACCAAATCCTGATTAGGTTTTCGTGTTTTTTCATCGTATGCATAACCAAGATTGTTGAACCCTGTTCCCAAGACGTCTTTTTGTACCGCCATTGCCAATCCGGGGTCTCCAAAGACTGCCGTTCCTGTCAAGTCTTCCTGTTTTCCTTCCATCCATGCAGCGAATGTTTCTGCCGCACCACAGGCGTCCGAACGGGTGTATACATGTGCCGAAGTATTACCCTGTCTTCCTAAAAAGAATTCCCATGTCAGATTTTTTTCGTTCATCCACAACTCTTTTGCCATTTGTCGGGTTAATCCTTTTTGCAATAACTCGTTCAACAAGGGATTGTTGGCATTCAACGTCGGAACAACTGCGTCAATAGCTACTCCTATTGGGAAAGCTCCTTTTTCTATTTCCGAAGCGTGTACTTCTCTGGAAACCATTCCAAAATCCACCATACCCGACAAGGCGTCCGTCATTCCTTTTCCTGCGCCTCCTGCCGATATGTCAATTCTTACCCCCGGATTATCACGTTTAAATTCATCCGCCCATTTAACCATCAGCGGATACAAGGCAAAAGCTCCTGAAATTGAAATTTCACCTTTGAGTCCGTTGTCTTTTTCGTCTGTTTTGTTTGAACTTCCGCAACCTAATATTGTTGTCAAAAGTATAAATGTCAATGTATAAGATACTGTTTTTTTCATCTCTACCTACTTATTTATTTTTTATGATTTGTGAAAGCATCCCCTAAAACGATTTCACCTGAATTATTTGTTTGCAAAAGTACACAAAATAATTGAGAATTGCCTGCGGACGCAAATACTCACGTCGTCATTGCGGGCTTGTTCACTTGTCCACTTGTTTACTCGTCCACTAATAGATCACAATTCAAGACAATCTTTATCAGCGAGAGGATGAAAATATGCCGTCTTTCCAATATCCTTTGTAAACTTCCTTTCCTTCTTTATTATAATAAATGCCGTATCCATTGAACAGGTTATTTTCATAATGTCCAACATATTTGCCTCCATCCTGAAAAAGTTCATACCCTTCTCCTGTTTTTAGTCCATTTACAAGGTCGCCGTGGTAACCCCATTCGTCATTAAATTCCAAAAGATAAGTAGGATATTGTTTATTGGCTATATCCATTTTTCCATATTCCTGCAAGATTTTAAACTTTTCGGGATATTTTCTAACGGCAGGATACAGGGTTGCGTAGGCATGTTTATACCACGTATCTATGATTAAATGTGTGGCGTTATTTTCCCTTAGAAAAGACATGACAGTATCGGGGTCAGCATATTGTGGGAAACCGTTTGCTTTTTTATACCCTGAAAACATATAAAAAATTTCCGGCTTCCGACAAATTACCCTTATCGAATCGGGTAAATTATCCTTGCAAAACATGCAGGCTGTCAGGTATTGGTTCATTCTCATATCAGGCATTAGCGTCCATGATTGTACTTTTGCAACAGCCCGCAGTTCAGTCTGAGCAGTTATATGTCTGGGATACATAACGCAAGTACAGATAAACAATACAATGACTTGAGGAATAAAAGAGTTTCTTCTTTTTATATATTTGCAGATAACAGTAATAATATTGACTATCCCATTAAAGAACAGGAAAATAAAGAATGGAATAATGGGGGTTAGATATCTACTTCCCTGGAATTGTTCAGGATAAAAAATCAGAACAAGCATGGTGGCGCCTACGTAAAGAAAGATTATCCAGAATGTTTGCTTATTTAAGAAAAATAATCCGAAAATAAAAACGACAATCATCAATAGACCTGCTATCCAATCTCCGGTAGTTTTTGTTTCATCGCTATTGTACCTTGTTGCGAACAAAGTTTCAGGAACATATCGTGTGATATTTTCGCTCACATTGGTTGTAATACGGGTTTTCCAGTCGTCATAAGTGGACATCGTTTGACCATCCTGTTTCATTAAAAACATAGCCTTGTAAGAAGATCCTGCTTGTCCGGCATTGGCTTGACGAACGCTCCATGATGCGTGTGCCGTTAAAAATGAAGCGCCAATGAGCAAGCAAATAATAATTCGTTGCAGCAGCAGATTTTGGGTAGTTGATTGAATTTTATCTGTTGTCTTTTTCTTTTCTTTAAGCCAATGGAAAAAACTTTGTATTGTTAAAATACCATACCATAAACCGAGCGTCAATATCAGTGAAATGCCCATTGTTCTGACAAAATAGATACAGGCAATATTCAACATCAATAAAACCAGCAGGACAATAAATTTCCATCCTCCCTTCTTTTTAAATAATTTTTCGTTTAGAATAATAGCTAAATGTATTGCGGTGAGTGATATAAAGAGAAACAAGATTTCGCTCATCATCATGGTTGCAAAAGACAATATACCTGCCTGAATAGCCGTAAATAACGCCGTGCAAAAAGCGACAAGCGTATTTTTGGCTATTTTCTTGACAAGCCAAAACAGCAGTAATATTGACAGCCAAAGTAATACGCCGTTGACAATTTTCACAAAGACGATATTATCCGGAGCTATTTTCTGCAGAACAGCAATAAACATCGAATAACCGGGGGGAAAATGAGTTTGCGGCGTTTCTTCAAAAGACATGACAGAGGTATAACCTTTTCCTTCGGCAATAGCTTTTCCACAGGTGAAATAATAGATATTATCGCCGTTTAAATTCAATTTTTTGTCAAATATGGCAGCATAATTAGAGAAATAAACAATACTGACAATTGACAATAAAATGATTGTCGTTATTTTATGATTAATGAATCTTACGACTTTTTCATTCGGATTTTCTTTTTTTTTGTTATTTTTTTTCATGATATTCTCCTTCTATATTTATGTTCCATATATTTTTTTTGTCATTAATTTCTCCGTTGAGATGTTTCACAGCTTCCATGGCGGTGAGCATGGAATGGTCTTGATTATTGTAACGATGTTGTCCATTGCGACCAATACAATACAGGTTTTCAATACCATTGAGATATGTAATTACTTGGTCTAATTCGTAATAGGTTCCATAATAAGCAGGGTAGGCTTTTTTGATTTTCACCCGAACAGCATCCTGTACATCTTCCTTTTTGATAACATGTATCCTATCCAATTCATTGATTGCCATTTTAATGAAATCGTCGTCATTCATAGTCCAAAGTTCGTCGCCTTCTGTACAAAAGTACTCCAATCCAATCCAGACTTTGTTCTTAAAATCACTGACCATATAGGGCGACCAATTATTGAATATTTGCAGACGTCCTATTTTTACATCTGCTTCCTGTATGTAAATCCAGGTGTCCGGCACAATATTGTTCCATGTTTTGATTTTCGTTTTATTTTCAATTTGCAGTTTGTCAACCAACAGTCCGACTGTGATAAAATCCCTGTAAGGCAAAGATTGTGTTATTCTTTTTATTTCCTCATTGGGTTCTTCGCCGTGAATAGCTGCAACTAAATCCTTTACAGGCATTGAGGAAAAAAGATAATCACAAGGGATCAATGATTTTTCACCATTTTTCGAGATGGTTACAGATACTATTTTGTGGTCTTTGATTTCTATTTTTTCAATACAACTGTTTTTTTCTACAGTTCCACCTTTTGTCTGAATATCTTCTGCTACCGTTTCCCACAGTTGCCCGGGTCCATATTTTGGATAGATAAATTGTTCGATAAGAGATGTTTCCGTTTCCTTTTGCGCTATAGAGGACGACTTTTTGAATACATTTACAATCAAACTTAAAAGCGACAGACCTTTTACTCGTTGCGACCCCCAATCAGCGCCTAATTTTGAAGGATGAATGCCCCAAACTTTTTCGGTATAATTCTCAAAAAACATTTTGTAGAGTGGTTTTCCAAAGCGATTGATATAAAAATCTTCCAAAGACTTTTCTTTTCGTTTGAAGATACTCGCCCATATATAGCCGAAACCTGCTTTAAATGTTTTCCACAAGCCCATATTGCTAAAAGTTTCAAAACGAAGGGATATGGGATAATCAAAGAATTTTCGAAGATAAAAAATACGCGAAACTCTTTGTCGGATCAACATGACACGATCAATCTTTTCCGGATCATGATCATTATTTTGCTCAAAATCTTTTTGTCTGTCGAGCAAAATATCATCAATGGCGGGAGCGCTTTGCAGAGGCATAATGTCGTTCCACCATTTCATTACGTCATCATTTTTCGAGAAGAAACGATGTCCTCCGATGTCCATTCTATTGCCTTTGTAGTTTACCGTTTGCGAAATTCCGCCGATAGCATTGCTCGCCTCGAAAACGGTAACCGAATCTGCCTGATGCAAATTGTCGTTAAGAATTTGGTACGCAGCAGTCAAGCCCGCCGGACCGGCTCCTGCTATAATAATTTTACTCATTCTTTTTATTATTAAACAAAAAATATTTCCTTGCCAAAAAATTCCATAAATAACTTACCATAGCCGCAAGAACCTTCGATAATAAGTAGAAAATTCCGTAGCCATGTGTGAATATCCATAACGCTAAATCATTAATACCAAGTCCGATAATCCCAATGATAGCAAACAGCACAAATTCCAATTTTCTATTCTTTACATTAGAATTGTTGAAAACCCATAGAACACTGATAAAATAATTAACCAACAGTCCTAACGTGAAAGAAATAGTGTTGGAAATGATATAATGAAAATGGCAAACTTCTGTAAATAGAGCCAATGCAGCAAAATCTACCAGAAACGCCAAGCCTCCAACAAAAAAGTAACGAAAAAACTGCACGAAAAAATTATTTGTTTTTTCAATGAAAATCTTGTGCAACCACTTATGTTTGCTATTTGTATATTTTGTCATACATTACCATTATTTGAATGAAAGAAGATATTGTAGAAAAACTTCATATAGCGCTATCATGTCCGCATAGTTCTCCCATTTGAAAGAGAATAAATACGCTTAGGTTAACGACCAGTATGTCAAATAAATTCCTCATCTTTATCCGTATTAAATATAAATTCTTTTACGTTATTTCTTCTAAAAACATTACGGATGCAAAGGTACAATAAAATAATTGAAAATTGAAAATTGAAAATTACCATGCGGGTGATTATTGTCTTGTCCGTTGTCCTCGTTTTTGTCTTCCCATCTGTCTGAACTCTGATTTATAGGATTAACTGATGAACATGATTTTCTCTCTGTGTAACTTCTGCGGTTATTCTGCGGATTGTCCTGCGGACTTTCTCCTTCTTGCTCGGCATAGTCAGCAAGCTGCCTCTGTACTCACTCGCTGCGTCGGTTGCCACACTCCGCTTCGCTACGTTCGCAATGACGGGTGAAAATTCCCCTCCTGCGGAGGGGGCAGGGGGTGGTTCCCTCGTCCGTATGGCAATTCTCAATTTTCAATTCTCAATTTTCAATTAGATTGAAAAGTCATCCATCTCCATAAAGTGATCGAAGTCGAAAAGAATGTTGATAGACTGATTCGAGATAACGCTTTTTATCACGGTAGCAAATAGACGGTCGATGGACAAGACGGTGATTTTATCATGATTCCGTCGTAAAGGAATGGTATCGGTAACAATGACCTCTTCCAATGCCGATTTTTCGATAAGTTCAAAGGCTTTTCCGGACAAAACAGGATGTACACACATTGCCCTTACGCTTGTCGCTCCCGAATCTTTGATGATACCGGCAGCCTTACAAATAGTTGTCGCCGTATCAATGATGTCATCTACCAATACCACATTTTTGCCTTGGACATCGCCGATAATCTGCAATTTGCCTATCTCGTTGGGACGCGGACGCTGTTTAAATCCAATAGCCAGATCAGCGTCTAAGTACTTTGCATACATCGCCGCTCGTCGAGTTCCACCCGTGTCGGGGGAAGCCATACACAGATTTTCGATTTTGCATTTCTTTAAATACGGCAAAAATAAACGGGACGCATACAAATGATCAACAGGAACATCGAAAAATCCCTGTATCTGATCGGCATGAAGATCCATTGTAATAATTCGGTCTGCTCCGGCTGCCGTGAGCAGATTAGCCACTAATTTTGCTCCTATCGGAACACGCGGTTTGTCTTTTCTGTCCTGACGGGCATAACCAAAATAAGGAATTACAGCAATAATTCGATGAGCAGAAGCCCTGCGCGAGGCGTCTATCATGTACAATAATTCCATCAGATTGTCGGCAGGAGGAAATGTTGACTGGATAATAAAAACATCACATCCTCGCAA
>JAISRU010000241.1 GCA_031273515.1 Bacteroidales bacterium
TTTATTAGCATCGTCTTCAAGCGACTTGTTGCAGACAATCGAAGAACTGTTCGCACAACGGGAACCGTTTTATCTTCAGGCGCATCTTAAAGTGTCGGGGATTGATCTCAATAGTGAACGAGTAAACAAGTGGATGAAGATTGTCTTGAACTGTGATTTATTGGTGGACAAGTAAACAAGTGAACGAGTGGACAAGAGCGCAAAGCGACGAGTATTGTCTTCGCTGTTGTCTGAATCAGGATTGACAGGATTGACAGGATTGACAGGATTAATAACAGATAATATCATTTCCTTGGTTATTCCATTTCCAATATTTTTTTGAATGTATAATCATATTGATACAGGTATTCTTTTGAATGCAAATCATAGATTCTGTGATGATTTAATTCTCTTCTTTTTTCCTCAGTTGGAATATCTATCAGTATTTCGGGCATATCTTGGTATACTTGATAGGGAGTTTCTGCATTTGTTATGTCAAGGAGAGTTTCCAAACGAAAAGAAAATTTGGAATGTTTAAGTTGAAACAAAGCAGGCGCAATCCCTCTGCCTCCCAGCATTCCCGTCGGAACGCCAACAGAAACAAGTTGGTCGATATGTTGCGCATAAGAAGAAAAAGCCTGTGCAGAAGAATAACTTTGCTCATTTTGAATGATATAGATACGTCCTCTGTAATTTAAAGAATTAGTGTCAGGGATAAAATACACGCCTGCACTCTCTGCAATAATAAAGGCTTCATCTGTTTTTGTCAATGTAGGAAGTTGTTCTGCCGGAAGCTGAGGTAGATTGCCAAACACCTTACCGTCACTGTATAAACGTCTGTTCCGTTCGGAATTTTTTAAAGCGCTCTTGACAATATCGGGTAAGGTATCCGCAACAATTGCCTGTAATACGCGACGCCATGCAAGATCATCTCCCCCTGAATTGTTTCTAACATCAATAATTACTTTTCCTATGGGTTTTCCATTTCCAAGCTCCTTAATTTTATCGGCAATCTGTCCGTTCTCATCAGCCATTTTGTCCAGATAGACATACAAAACTTTATCTTTCTCAAAATAAAAAACTTTGGCTTGATTGGAATGATTATAACGAGGCAATTTATCATAAACAGAATTGAGATAAACTGCATCACTTCCCATTAGCATATCATGATAATTTGCTTGAGGAATATCTATTGTTTCTCCGTTGCAAACAACTGTCAAAGTATCTTTACGCGCAGGAAAATACGATGAGATTGCGTAATATTGTTTTCGTTTATTATCCCACCGCATACCTAACGGAGCATATTGCTGCACATATTCCGAATACGACACGCCAGCATATTTGAGCAATTTTACGTTGTTTAAGATCAATGTATCCTCGGCATTTCTGTTAATCAACAAATATGTTCCTGTCATGTAATAATCGCCATTGATATATGCAGGATTGCAGAACGGTCTATACTGGTCGAAAATCTGTTCCTTTTCCATTCTTTTTCTTTGAAGATATTGATTTTGAAAATCTATAGCATTGACGTCTATTCCTTCTAAATTGTCGGAAGGATATACCGAAGACGCCATGTTTGCGTGTATGTCGTACATGCAAACAAGAGCATGATTTAACACCTTTGTGATAAAGGAATAATAACTTGTAATGGTATCTATTCGGAAACGCAGACGATATACCAACTCCATCTGATCAACACCCGTAACATATTTCCGAATGGAAAGTTGGGGATTGCAATCTTGCAGAATAGCAACTAATTCATCAAAATCTTCATACATCTGTTGTTTTGTCAGTTGCTTTTCCTGTGCGAAAGCATTTACAGAAATTAGAAGAAAGCAAACTGCTGCTATAATCTGTTGTTTTATATATATATTCATCTGTTTATATTTTCCATTTACTTTATTCCCCATTCGACGCAAAGACGCTACACCGAACGTGGGTAAAAAGCCGTACTGCTTTTTATAGTTTTTTCATTTTATTTATATTCAATCTTTTACACAATGCGATATAATTATTTCCTTGTGTGTCTAAATTCATCGTTTAGTCACGGATATTTCAGTACGAAACGTAATTTGCTCTTTTTTATTTCTTTATTGATCAAATTAAGTTGTCGCCGCAACAAACCGGATAAACCAATAACACAGTGTTTTTTGTTTCCAAAATATGCGGCAGACCTGCAACACTGTGTTGTAACTCTCTCGCAAATGTGCGGCAGAAAAAACACTGCGCTCTTGCCTGTCCTTTGCCGAGCAAGAAGGAGGAAGGCGCAGCCAAACACAGTTCAGGACAAAAAAGTTTCCAAAACATTCCAAAGCGGGAGCGAAAAAGGCAGAAAAATAGGGATAGGAGGGGTGAAAACAGACTTTAAATCGTTCCGTTGGACATTCTTTCTCTCTGACAATGAGTACGAAAGGAAGGAAGTAAAAAAAAAGATTGAGCAATGTGTGATTTATTGAGAATTTAATTGTACTTTTGCAAGTGATTTTGGATTGATCAAACAAAATAGTTTAACTTATTTTAACTAACAAGATAAATGACAAAGTTTTTGTACGATAACTTCCGATTTTATACTTTTTGCCCTTCGGGAAGTGTGGCGACTTCCAACTTTCCCCGTTCGACAGCTGACACTTGCTCGACAGGGATCGCGTGGGGAAACTATGCTTTGT
>JAISRU010000277.1 GCA_031273515.1 Bacteroidales bacterium
AACCAATATTTATGAGAACCACAATGCTGACACACATAACCTTCGCACCATCTAATATCAATAAGATACTGCCAACAAGCACTTTCATTGGGGAAATACTCAAGAAACTCTTGAAAATCCTTTGGATATTTTTCTTCTATATTCATTCCGCAAAGATACTATTTTTTAACTTGCTTATTGTAAATAAGCAGTTCAATTTAATCAGATAAATCAGAGTTCAGACAATAATCAGATAAATCAGAGTTCAAGACAAAATTCAATTCTCAATTATTTTGCTTACTTTTGCAGACAGTATGATGGAACATAAAAAAATGACCGGACACATTGCCGTCTTGGGGGCAAATATTATTTTCGGATTAAACACGTCTGTTTCACGGACATTAATCCCCAATGAGATCAATCCGTACCTGCTTACCTTCATTCGGATGACAGGCGCTATGCTGTTGTTTTGGATTGTCTCGCTGTTTATTGCCAGAGAACATGTGCCTGTGAAAGACATATTGCTTCTGTTTTTAGCTTCTGTTTTTGGCGTGATACTAAATCAGATACCTTTTATTGCAGGATTATCGCTCACTTCGCCCATCGACGCCTCTATCGTGATTACTTTATTGCCCATAATGAGTATGTTTCTGGCGGCTGTTATTCTCAAAGAGCCTGTTACGTTCAAAAAAATTCTGGGCGTTGTCATTGGAGCATCAGGAGCTTTGCTGCTTATTTTCAGTCATAAAAATCTGCATACGGGAAACGGAAACATGGTCGGAAATCTGATGATCTTATTCAGTGTTTTTTCCTATTCACTGTATCTGAGTTTGTTCAAAAAATTAATTTCCCGTTACAGTCCCGTTACGATTATGAAATGGATGTTTCTGTTTGCGACGGTTGTAGCATATCCGTTTTGCCGTAAAGCCGTCTTGCAGACCGACTATTCGTCTTTGGGTACGGACGTTTATCTGCGAATTGCTTATGTTGTTATCTTTGCCACTTTTATTGCCTATTTGCTCATCCCGATTGGACAAAAGGCATTGCGTCCGACAACATTCAGTATGTATAATTACCTTCAGCCCGTTGTTGCTTCTCTGATTGCCGTTTTGTTGGGAATGGATGTTTTCGGGATTGAAAAAATACTGTCGGGAATATTGGTTTTTGCGGGTGTGTATTTTGTAACACGCAGTAAATCCAGAGCGCAGATAGAAATGGAAAAATCCTCAAAACAATCTTCCGAAGCGATAAACACACAAAACACACAATAAATCATTGTATCATGGAAAAAAGAGATATAACAGGAAAAAAACAGTATAAAGAATTATCTATTCGTCCGGTCAGACACAACACAGACCACCACGCTTTTATTCTTGTCAAAACAGCATGGGCAACCTTGGATTTCTTTGCGGAAATATATCGACAGACCGATTATCTGTTTGGTTTGTCTGCTCAGGTTTTTACGACGTCGGTCGATTCTCGTTCTTTTGCTTTTCGGGTCTTTGAATATCAGGACGTCCTTTCGGAGCATATTGCTTTTTGCATCGTAAACAGGGATTTGGATAACAAACAGTTTCTATTGGGAAGCGATGAAAAAAATGCCTGCTTTGTCTTTCAGAAAAAGAAACGGACAAATCAGTTGCTGATTGATTTCGACAAAGACGATGAAAATCCTGATCAAACGGACGTCCTCGATACAAGAGAAGAAAGTAATTGGACTAAGTTTAAAACCACAATGCTGAAAAATACGGTTACGTTGACGGGAAATACGGATTTTGTTTTTCCTGTTGATATTAGAACGTACGATATTCTTCGTCCTTTATTTTTGAAGATTAAAGACATGCACACATTGGATTATATGTTTATTCCTGCAAAATCGGTTTTGAACGTCGATTTATTTATGTCAAGAAGCGCAACATTTCACGATGAACTGAACCGATCTGCTCCCTTATTTTTGTCTTCCTCATTGTCTGAACTCTGATTTATATTTCGACTACGCTCAATATCCATCTGATTAACTTGATGAACATAATTAAAATTGTCTGAACCGCTTTTGCTGTCGGTACAGCGATGTTTTTGGACGACAAAAAAATCCCCCCGTACCGCCCAAAAACTTTCTTAGGGGAAAGTTTTCACGAGATTCGCATAAAGTTTTTACAAGATACAGTGATGCTTTTAGCAGGTTGTATCTATGATTAATAAAGTGTCATTCCTGCGGGATTTTTTTATCTCAATTTATTAATCCTGCTAATCCTTAAACCGACGCAGCGAGTGAGCGCAGAGGCAAACTTGTTTGACTATGCCGAACCGCAAGGAGGAAGGCGCAGCCAATCCTGTAAATCGACGCACGAAGCAAGAGCAAAGACAACTTGCTGACTATATCGAGCCAGAAGGAGAAAGCCCGAAGGGCAATCCTGATTCAGACAAATAAATAATCAGGTTAATCATTTAATCAGATAAATCACAGTTCAGACAGTATACAATAATTAGATAATATAATGCGTTGAATTGGCAATAAAATCAAGAAGAAAATGAATAAAAAGATAAAGAGTCTGCTCCTGATTGGAGGATTTGTTTTTATTACTTTGCTGACCTGTAACTTTGTCCGCAACGATTTCGAGATAGCTAAGAATTTGGATATTTATGCATCCCTGCTCAAGGAACTCGACGAAAACTATGTCGATGACATCAATGTTACCGATCTGACAAAGTCCGCCCTCGACGCTATGTTGAATAAATTGGATCCCTATACCGTTTATTATCCCGAATCCGAACTTGAGGAATTTAAACTGATGACAACAGGACAATACGGCGGAATAGGCGCAATGATACAACAAAGCGAAGACTATATCCTGATTTCCGACCCCTACGAAGATCGACCCGCCTTTAAAGCAGGACTTCAACCGGGAGATAAAATTGTGGAAGTCGGCGGTAAAGATGTTAAAGGCAAGTCTGTCGGGGACGTCAGCGCCATGCTCAAAGGTCAACCCGGGACTGTCGTAACCGTAGGCGTTATTCCCTACGGGAAATCGAAGGTCGTGAAGAAAGAAATTGTCAGAGAAGAAATCAAGCTGCCCCCTGTGAGCTATTCAGGAATGTTAGATGCGGAAACAGGATATGTCCGTTTAGACCAGTTTACCGATAACGCAAGTCTGGAAGTGAAAAATGCTTTCCTGAAACTCAAAGAAAATGGTATGCAAAGATTTATTCTCGACCTGAGAGGTAACGGAGGAGGTCTGCTGTCGGAAGCGGTCAATATTGTGAACCTGTTTGTCGATAAAAATAATTTGATCGTCAGTACAAAAGGGAAAATGACAGAGAAAAATCAATTCTTCCATACGCAAAATACAGCCTTGGACACCAAAATTCCCGTAGCCGTCCTGGTCGACGGGATGAGCGCTTCTGCTTCGGAAATTGTTGCGGGAGCTTTGCAGGATTTAGACAGAGCTGTCATTATCGGACAACGAACATTCGGAAAAGGTTTGGTTCAGAATATACTTCCGCTGAGCTACAATACGCGCTTGAAAGTTACCGTATCGAAATATTATCTTCCGTCGGGCAGATGCATCCAAAGACTTGATTATTCGCATAAAGACAGCACAGGACGTTCTGTTTCCAAATCGGATTCTTCGGCTATGTCCTTCAAGACGAAAGGTGGCAGAACCGTCTTCGACTACGGCGGCGTAGAACCTGATATTGTCCTTCCCGATGAAACTTACAGTACGATCCTGTTGGCGATGTTCCAGAAGAATATCATCTTTAATTATGCCAATGAGTTCAAACTGAACAATAATACCATTCCTTCTATCGACAAGTTTGTATTTACGGACGCCATGTATGACGACTTTCTGAAATATGTCAGCGATAAACATTTAGAATATGAAACATTTACCGAAAGACAAATCAAACAGCTCAAAGAAAGCATCAAAGCGGATAAACTCACCGAAAATGTAAACGACGCCGTTACTGCTTTGGAAGCAGCTGTGCTAAAGGATAAGAATATGGATTTAGTTCGCTTTAAAAAAGAAATATCCGAATTGCTCGAAGAGGAGATCATTTCTCGATATTATTATCAGAAAGGGAAAATACAGGCTTCGCTCAAAGCCGATCCCGACCTCCAAAAAACAATTGAATTATTGAAAGATACAAAAACATATTCCTCTGTTCTCAAAGGCGATTATAAGAAGAATTAGGATGCAGCTAAAGAAAATTGCCGATATTGCCGCTTGTGGGACGAAATCGCGTATATTATTCTTCATTGCTTTGGCTCTGTATTTGACGGGGATACCGTTCTCTCATTTTATGATGAGTCTGGCGGGAGTCATTCTTGTGCTGCAATGGTTGTTCGACAGGAATTTGTTGGAAAAACTAAAAAGTTTTTTTCATTCAAAGGTCGCTTTGTGTTGTTTGCTTGTGTATGCGGTTCATGTAGTCTGGCTTATTTCGTCCGTGAACATGACCTACGCACTGAGCGACTTATGGATAAAAATTCCTTTGTTGTTTATTCCTCTCATTTTCTTTACGAGCAAACCTTTGTCTGAAAAAGAATTTCAGGTCTTGCTGCAGATTTATGTAGCGGGCGTATTGATTGCCTCTTTGCTTGGATTTATAGCCTATCAGACCGGAACTCTTGAAGATAAACGCGATATGGCATTATTCATTTCGTACATACGGTTTGGGATTAATATCTGTTTTGCGGTTTTTGTTGCTTTCTCCCTGTTGATCAGAGGAAGGTTGTCGTTATGGCAAAAGACAGTTCTTGTTGTCGTTTTGTGTTGGTTTTTATTTTTCCTGATTTATTCCGGTTCTGTTACGGCGATTGCTTTGTTTTTTGCGGCGGGAATAATCGGCACAGTCAGACTGGTTATGTCGAGCAAGAACAAATTCTTTCGTCGGATTATTCTCTGTTCTTTTGTCGTGCTGATAACAGGACTGTCTACTTATCTATATTATATCGTCCGACAATATTTTAAGGTAGATTTCTCCATCGAAACAGCGGCAAAATATACGGCAGACGGCAATCCGTATTCACACAATATGGAGAAACAGCATATCGAAAACGGGAGTTATATCTATACATACGTTTCGGAAAAGGAATTGGAAGAAGCATGGAATAAACGCAGTGATATTAAGTACAATGACACGGATGAAAATGGATTTCCCATACGCACAACCTTAATTCGGTATCTCAATTCAAAGAAACTGACAAAAGACAGAATTGGCGTTGAAGCATTGACGGATGAAGATATTAGCAATGTCAGACAGGGTATAGCGAATGTTGTCTACACTTACAGACTGAACATTGCAGGCAGAATATACAGTCTGATGTGGGAACTGAATGATTATTGTTGTACGGGTTCAGTTGTCGGATATTCATTTCCTCAGCGTTTGGAATTGTGGAAATGTTCACTTGGGTCGATCGGGAAACATCCATGGTTTGGCGTCGGAACAGGAGACGGAAAAGACGTCTTTGCGCAGGAACTTCGAGAACAGAAATCTCCTTTGGCGAATAAAGGTATGCGAAGTCATAATCAATATTTAACCTTTCTGATTTTATTTGGGGTCGTTGGATTGACCCTGATTTTATTTTCGATACTTTATCCTGTTGTCGCACTGCGGAAAACGAAGGATACCTTATTTTGGATATTCTTTTCGATAATGCTTTTGTCCATGCTGACCGAAGATACGCTTGAACCTCAAGACGGAGTTACTTTTTTTGCATTCTTCTATTCATTCTTTTTATTTCTGGCTCCGAAGAAAAAAAGTGAACAAGTGGACGAGTAAACGAGTGGACAAGTTTAGTTCGCTTCCCTTTGTTTTGAACTCTGATTTATATTTCGGCTGCGCTCAATAACAAGTCGAAATATAAATCACAGTTCAGACAAAAGCGTCCGCAGGCAATTCTCAATTCTCAATTAGATAGCATGTCATGACTAAAAATGTGGAAAAATAATTGTAAGTTTGCAAACAGAAAATAAGACGATTTCAGAACATGGAAGAGCGTAGTAGAAATCGTCACAAATTTAATTTATAGATTTATGTATCAGGAGAAAAGAGATGGCTTTGCCAGTAAATTCGGAGTTTTTGCCGCTGTGGTTGGATCTGCTGTCGGACTTGGAAACATTTGGCGATTTCCCTATATGACAGGGGAAAATGGCGGCGGCGCTTTTTTAATCATTTATTTTATTTTTGTTCTTCTTATCGGGATACCGGTTGTACTTTCGGAGTTTATTATCGGACGAAGAGGCGGAAAGAATGCTTACGGTTCTCTAAAGAAACTTGCTCCCGGTAAGCCATGGTATCTGATTGGACTGATGGGTATTATTGCAGCGTTTATCATTCTTGCCTTTTACAGCACCATCGCAGGATGGACGCTGGAATATATTGTACTTTCCCTAAGAAATATTTTTGTTCCTGTTTCCGACGTGGACAATGCGAAAGTCTTTACCGATTTCCACACAGGGGCGCTTTTACCTTTGTGTTGGCAGATGTTGTTTCTTACTGTTACCGCATTGGTCATTATCGGCGGAGTCCAAAAGGGTATTGAAAAGTATTCCAAGATACTGATGCCTTTATTGTTTTTGATTTTGGTTATTTTGTCGATCAAGTCGCTTAGTTTGCCCAATGCCGGGGAAGGATTGAGATTTTTATTTCGTCCTGATTTTTCAAAGATCAATGCGGGCGTTATTTTGCATGCGCTGGGTCAGGCTGCCTTTTCTTTGAGTATAGGTATGGGCGCTTTGATTACGTATGGGTCGTATATCAAGAAAAACAATCATTTACCTAAGACTGCTTTTTTGGTATCCATCATGGATATGTCAATAGCGATATTGGCAGGCATTGCTATTTTTCCTGCGGTATTTTCATTCGGATTAAGTCCTGCACAGGGTCCGGGGTTGGTTTATATTGTTTTACCGGAAGTCTTCGGACAGATGTCAGGTGGAGCCTTTTTTTCTTTGTTATTTTTCATTTTGCTGGCGATAGCCGCATTGACGTCAGCGATTTCACTGTTGGAAGTTATCGTGGCATGGCTTTCCGAGGAATTTAAAATGAAACGATGGAAAGCTACTTTGTTAGCCTCTTTGCTGGCTGCTGTCGTCGGAGCTTTCACCACGCTTTCTTTTGGCGTCTTGAACGGCGTCAGGATTGGAGGCAAGACCATTTTCGACAGTTTCGATTTTCTGGCGACGAATATCTTACTTCCATTAGGCGCTTTTTTCATTGTTCTCTTTTTGGGATGGTTCTACGGAGCCAAACAGACGAAAGAAGAAATCACCAATGCCGGAACTGTCCGTATACGGATTTT